>CAZIOW010000071.1:0-2515 GCA_964541025.1 uncultured Thermoplasmatales archaeon | reverse complement strand
AGGGAAGGGGCCAGTGCCATAATAAGGAATGACGTGGTTAAAATCGGCGAACTGATGAAAGAGAACCACAAGGAGTTGAAAGTTTTCGGATTGTCAACTCCATTGATGGATAAGGTGATAGAAGTTGGAAACCAGTTCGGCTACGGATCAAAGTTGACTGGAGCCGGAGGAGGAGGTTCCGTCATAATATTGCCAGAAAATAAGGAAAAACTAAGAGAAAAATTAAAGGAATTAAATGTTCAATTTTATGAAACCAGCACTACCAGTGTTGGAGCATTTTTCAAAGAATAGATGCTGATACTATCTGGTCATCCCCTTCAACATTCATGAGTCTAACGCCTTGGGCATACCTCCCCTGAATCGGAATTGTTTCTGCTTTTATTCTAATGGTTTTGCCGTTCTTGGTTATGAGAATAATCTCGTCGTTGTTCTCAACAGAGAACGCCGCAATGGGTCTGCCGGTTTTTTCGGTTATCCTTATAGCTCTCATTCCCTTGGTCCCTCTGTGTCTCATGGTGAATTCATCAGTACCTACCCTTTTACCCATTCCCTTTTCTGTTACAATTAACAGAGTTGGTTTTTCAACATAATCCACAGCCACAAGTGAATTTCCGTTTGTCAACCTTATTCCCCTTACGCCCATGGCATTCCTGCTTAACGGTCTGAATTCATCTTCATTTACAAGTACCAGATTCCCATCAGATGATAGCATTGCTATTTTGCCATCCCCCTTGGTCAATACAACGTTTCTGAGATTATCATCCTTTATTTTTGTTGCTATTATCCCATTTGATCTTATATTCTTGAACTCAGACGTTTCCGTCTTCTTCACCTTTCCCTTCTCTGTGAAGAATATGATGTACTTGAATTCCTCAATGGACCTTTCATTCATCATGAAGACAACTTTGTCTTTTAGGCCTTCAATAACATTCTCGATGAGTTTACCCCTGCTTCTTCTCTCTCCCTTTGGGATCTCATAAGCCTTTATCCTGTATACTTTCCCCTTGTCAGAGAACATGTATATGTAATCGTGACTGTTTGCCGTGATTATCTGCCTTATCTGTGATTCCTGATTACCAACAAAGACTCCCTTCCCACCCCTTCTCTGTGATACGAAGGACTCAACGTCAATTCTATTTATCCTGTTATCCTCCATCAGAATAATTGTGTTCTCTTCATAAGGAATCAATTCCTCTTCAGTTGTTTCCACATATGAATCTGTTATCTCTGTACGTCTGGAATCACCATACTTTTCCTTTAGTTCCAGTAATTCTTCCTTTATTATCTGCCATCTCTCTTGCTCGTCTGAAAGTATATTTTCGTATCTTTTAACTTTGTCGAGAAGATCCTTCATTTCATTCTGAAGTTCATCCATCTGCATATGTGTCAATCTCTGCAATCTGGTATCAAGAATGGCATTTGCCTGTTCATCGTCAAGCTGGAATTGTGACTTAAGCCCTTCTCTGGCCTCCTTTACATCAACAGATTGTCGTATTATTTTAATGGTAATATCAATGGCGTCAAGAGCTTTCATTAGCCCTTCAAGAATATGAATTCTGGCCTTTGCCTTTTTAAGGAAGAATTCAGTTCTTCTTCTCACAACCAGTTCTCTGTGCTTCAGGAATTCATGCAGGATATCAACTAAACCCATGATCCTTGGCGTCTGATCAACCAATACAAGGTTTATAATACCGAAGGAGACTTCCATGGGAGTGTTTTCATAAATCTGTTTCAAAGCTACGTCAGCATTTGCATTAGACTCCAGCTTTACAACTATTCTTATACCTTCCTTGTTACTCTCATCCTTTATGCTCTGAATTCCGTGAATTACTCCATTTTTTGACAATTCGGCCATTTTGCTCAGGAGTTCGGCTTTGTTTACCTCGTAGGGTATTTCGGTGAAAATAATCTCATTTTTCTTTATTTCTCCCTTTCCCCTTAGAATTATCTTACCTTTCCCTGTTCTGTATGCATCTAAAATTCCAGATTTCCCCATTATAATTCCGCCAGTCGGGAAATCCGGTCCCTTGATGAAATTTATAAGTTCTTCTACTTTGGCATTCTTATTGTCTATCATGTATACAAGAGCATCAACAACCTCCGATAAATTATGTGGAGGGATGTTGGTGGCCATTCCTACTGCAATGCCCGATGTTCCGTTTATTATAAGATTTGGCAGTTTTCCGGGTAAATATACAGGCTCTTTCAAGGTACCATCAAAGGTAGGAACAAAATCAACCGTTTCATATTCTATGTCCTCTAATAACTCATTGCTTATCCTTTCAAGCCTTGCCTCAGTATATCTCATGGCAGCAGGTGGGTCCCCGTCCATGCTCCCAAAGTTACCCTGACCCTCAATGAGTGGATACCTCATGGAGAAAGGTTGAGCCATCCTGGCGAGGGAAGCATAAATTGCGGCATCTCCATGTGGATGATATTTACCCATCACCTCTCCCACTATTCTTGCGGATTTCCTGTAAGGTTTGTCAAAGGTTAAACCCATTTCATACATTGA
>CAZIOW010000070.1:445-2576 GCA_964541025.1 uncultured Thermoplasmatales archaeon | reverse complement strand
GGATGCCTCCATTATCCCGAAATATAACTTATCATTAAAATTTAATCCATATTTTCCATAATCCTCTATGATTTATGAACTGGATGAAGAATTTGTAATGCAGATGGAAGATTCAATATTATTCAAATGGTTATCCAGTTACGGGGAAAGATTTATTTCATGCATGGAGAAATCCGAGTTCTGGATCAAAGAAATTATTGCAGAGGGTAATGGATATACATTCTCAAGAATTTATAAAGAAAATATATCAAAGAATGAAGACAGAGGGCAGGGAGATAAATCAATTTCAGTATTCATAACCATTTCAGGAGAAAACCGGAATGTACTGGAGCGTATGAGAAATTACAATGAAACTGCAATTACCATTTCTCAAGGGGGAAATGCCAAAAAAGTAGCCCGGGAAAAGAACTGGCTATTTTTCTCGCTTCCAAAGGGAATACCAGGCAGGTTCTTGTTTCCTGAGATTACTGGTTGCCTTTCATCAATAGAAGGCTTCAGAATCGATACTTCTAAAGTCCAATCAATCGTAAATGATTTTATGCCATCCAATCCTACGGAATCTAATTTTGCAAAAAAACTGGGTTATGCCATGTCTAGGGAGTTCATCATATCAGTAGATAAGGAGCTCAGGGGCATAAGACGCAGAATCGAAGATATGACAATACAGAATGTCAATTATGTGCCTAGAATAGTCTGGCAGGACCAGTTAGACCTATTCTTGACAGGAAAGGATGAAAAGGGGATAATAGAAGTCAATAGAAATTACATAAACATAAGGGATCCACTGGAAAAGTTGGGAGACAAATTAGATAACATCGATTTGGTCACTTTAATAAATGTTATTGACTTTGCCTCTGTCTATTTGGCAATATTAAAAAAGCATGATATTCTCCTTTTGGATAATTATAGGGAATAAATTCAATCAAGGGTAAATTTAGGAATACATTATTTTTAGTTAAATTTTCTTATATGGATTTTTAATAAAAAGCCTAAAGAAACAACAAAAAAATATTTAAATAATACATAAATTAAGTAAGCATAGTGATGAAAGAAGATTTAGTTTCAAGTGCCATTAACGATTTCAAAAAGAATGATTACGTAGAATCAATGATGCTCATATCGAAGACAGGCGTTCCAATATTGGGGACTCCCCCTTCCTATTCACAATTTGATCTTTTCTCTATTCTCACTGGTGTTATTTTCGGTGGTGCTGAAGAGATATTGGGCAGGGGTCAGAGGAGTATAAAATACTTATCACTGGCTTATACCGATAATAAACTGCTGAGAATGGACCCAGCTGGTGACAAATATATACTGGTCACAGTATTTAGCAGATCAGATTCCAATATAGAAAAGGAGTTTGCAGAATTTCTCCGAAGATTGGAGCCGGCCTTCAAGTGAATTAAATCCTTTTGAATCCTCTCTTTGCATACTCAGTACCCAATTTCCAGTATAAAGAAACCCTGTTCTTAAAATTCAGGTCTTTACCGTTTGCGGTAACGTTTTTTGCCAATATTGCTTTCCTGATATCTTCAATATCACCATCAGGAATTTCCATCCAGACTCTTCCAACTTCAAATAAAAAATGGGCATCGCTTCCAACTGAATATCCATCGTTCCACTTATCTGAGAGATTTTTTGCCTTTCTGTTGCACCCCTTGCCGCATCTGGAATTCTTTATTTCAATGGCATCATACACGTCAACAGCCTTTTTACGTACGCCATTTACAAATCTGAAGGGGTGTGCAAGAACCGCTATTCCTCCGGCATTATGTATTCTTTCAACTGTTTCCTCCTGAGATAGGCCGGATGGTATTGGCTCCTGAATAAACAGAGCAAGTATATGTCCGTCTCTGGAACTGACCTCTTCTCCAGGGACCATGATTACTCTGTCCGATTTATATTCCCTGAAGTAATTATGATCAGAAATTGAAATAAATTTAAGTCCGATCTTTTCCGCATATTTTATGATTTCATCAGGTTCAGTTCTTGAATCCACGCTATATTTGGAATGTATGTGCAAGTCTCCTTTCATTTTATTCTCAGGCCCTCTGGTACGCTTCCGTCTACTGTCACGGCCTTTCCCTTTACAGTCAATGGTAAATTTTTGTTTTTTATGCTTAGGGTTGCG
>CAZIOW010000070.1:0-435 GCA_964541025.1 uncultured Thermoplasmatales archaeon | reverse complement strand
CCTGAAATCGTCGATACTTATCTGTTCTTCTGTTATCTCAAAGTCAGAGATCTCCACCTTATCTCCGTCCACTGCATCATCAGGGGGCTTTAGAAGATATGTTCTGTTGTTATATTCAGTGGCCAGTAGCATTCCGTTGCTCACTACACCCCTGATCTTTGCAGGCTTAAGATTCCTGATGATGATAATCTTTCTGCCGACGAGTTCATCTTCCCTGTATGAATCCCTTATGCCAGAAACTATTGTTCTCTCCTCTCCGCCTATCTGAAGGTTTAGAATGTATAATTTATCTGCATCAGGATGAGGCTTAACATCCTTGACCTTAGCTACCACGAAATTTAGAGGAAGCTTCTCCTTGGAAGAGATTTTTTCAAACAACTTTTCCGGCTTTGTTGTAACTTTCATTACTGGAATCTGGGGATCCTTATTCAGGTG
>CAZIOW010000069.1:0-2716 GCA_964541025.1 uncultured Thermoplasmatales archaeon | reverse complement strand
CAAGTATCCGTCAGGTAAATTATGTAATGATGTGAGCATTCAACTTTATGTTTACAAATACGCTGTTGAACGGGTCTTTAACAAGAAGGTAAGTGCTGCGGCCTACGTGTCATATAGGGACTATGACGAGGGAACAATTTTAACTAAAGGGCATTACACCGGAATCCCCGCAAAGCAGGAATTGCAGGAGTTAGGAGAATGTGAAAAAATTGTTCATTCAGGTCTTAAGGGGATACTCACCGGCAACTTCCCAGTTCCGCTGGAAAAAATCGACAACCTACAATATTGCATCAAGGCCAATTGCGACTTCTTCAATATCTGCAGGATACAGGAGGCAAGATGGTAATGGTTGTAAAATATACGAAAGCTGTTCCCGGGGCAGGAAAGACAAGAAAATTGATCGATATAACCTATGAACTCATGAAAGAGCACGGTATAGACAAGGTCGCAGCCATAACATTCACCGAGAGAGCCTCCAAAGAACTCAGGGAAAGGATAAAGAACAAAGCCCTTGAGGAAGATAATGAAACCATTCTGAAAAATCTTCACATCGCTAATATAGGTACTATCCACAGTTTCTGTTCAAAAATAATCAAGGATTACGGGTATCACATGGGCCTGCCACCTGCTTTTGATATAATCGAGGAAGGGGAATTCTTACTTCTCTTGAGAAGAAGGATCAGGAGTTATGTTTTAGAAAGTATAACATCGGAAGGCAGGAGGGGAAGGGACCTCAAAAGAGTAGTGGACCTATTTGATTTTGACCTGGATGAGCTGATATTCCTCTTGGAAAATTTTATGAGTGTTTCCTACGGTATCTTAGCCCCGTATATAATTTTAGATAAATCAGGTGGTGCTGCATATATATCCACAAAAGTTAACCTGAAATTTTACGATGATAATGTCAAGGAGGAAATTTTAAATCAGACCGCCCTTTCATTCGTACCTTATCTTTTTCCAATAGCGGAGGATATTATTAAGAATATTGCTAAATTCAAACGTGAATATCTCGTAATGGACTACGATGACCTTCAGCTCTATGCCTTAAAAGTAATCAAGGAATATGGAAAGAATATCTCAGAAAACATTCAGTTCATTCTTGTGGATGAATTTCAGGATACTGATAGAATTCAGATAGAGATATTGAGAGAATTGGAGAAATTTGGATCCAATATAATGGTTGTGGGAGATCCAAACCAATCTATCTACTCCTTCAGAGGGGCTCATCCATTTTCTCAGAACAAATTGATTGAAAGAGCTGAGATCGAGAATATGAGGATTAACTATAGGAGTTCAAGGAAGCTCATAAATTTCTACAATTCTGTTTTTCCCTCACTGCTAAAAACAGAAACAATGGAACCTTCAAACAGCGATATGGGAAGTATAGCGATATGCGACGGAGACGATGAAGATTGCGTAATATCAATAGTCTCGGAATTGAAATCCAGAGGAATTAATGACATCGCAATTTTAAGTAGAAGGGGCACAAATTTGGTTAGGATTAAAAGAAGGCTAAGCGATGCGGGCTTTGATGCAGTAATAACGCTATCACCGGAGGCTCTGGATATTTACTCTTTGATATACTATCTTTACGATCCCAGTGATCTTGGAAATAACCTAGCGCTTGCTCTTTCTCCAATATTCGGATTGAGTCTCGCTGAAGTCTATGACAAGAAGGGTGAGCTTAACTCTCTAATAAATATGAAACTTGGAAGATATCGCGATTTACTAAGAACTGAGGGGCTATCATATACATTGAATAGAATGCTCAGGGAACTAGGTTACATTCAATCGTTGTACACATCAGGTAGATACAAGGAAAGAGTAGATAGATTTTACAGGATCATGGATTTAATAGAGCAAAAGATAAGAGAGAATGTTGATCTGAAGGATCTTGTAGAATGGCTTAAGGTATCTTGGTTTAGCAAAATAAGCGGGCCAATTGAAGACCTTCTGACTTTCAATAAGGAATTCATAAAAGTGATGACAATTCATCAGGCAAAAGGGTTGGAATTCGATGCTGTCATCATTTATGACATGAAAGAAGCCGATGATAAGGAAATATTTGTGGCTGATGACGAATATGGTATATTTTTAAGGAGCAATAATTCAAAATATTACATTAAGAATAGAATGGTACTACAGAAGTTTATGAAAAAGCTTCCGGTGACTGAAATACTGCAAAATGAAGAAAAGAGGATTTTATACGTAGCATTTACAAGGGCTAAAAAAGAGCTCTATCTCACTCTCCCTAGCAGGCTGAAGAATGACAGTTATAGTGAGTTTTTAAAAAACATAGGAGTCACATTACCCATTGATGAAGATGTGAGAAAGCGCATTGAGAATTTAGGGATCGATATAATAAAACCTGTAAATGTGTCGAAATCTTTGCCCACCGTGGAGACACCAAATATCTTACTAATAGAGCCTAATTTCATGAAAACTGCAACCCCGATTGACTTGGATGCAAATTTTACTGCAATATTGTCTTTAGCTAAATCGAAAAATGCAACAATTAAAAAACTGAGAATCTACGATTCTGGCTCACTTTTGACGTATCTTTCTGATGGCACAATAATCTCAGAAATTATAGAAAAAGATGGGACAATATTCGTTGAGAATGGGAAATTCCCCAAGCTAGAAGAGAAGGGATAAAAGCATATTTTTATACCTTTTCTTAATCTACCTTGAGCTCCGGTGGTGTAGCCCGGCCAAG
>CAZIOW010000068.1:2523-2769 GCA_964541025.1 uncultured Thermoplasmatales archaeon | reverse complement strand
AAATCCGCACCGTATATGTGACGAAGTATTATTTTTGAGAGGAGGACGCGATCTATATCTTTGACCTGTCCGTTGAACCCCAAAATTTCTCTGATTTTTCTCACTTTTTTAATTCTCTCCATTTCAGGATCTGAAACCTGCTCAAGTCCCAACTTATTCACCCATTCAGTAAGGGGTTTTATATCTGAATATACCCTGACTATATTTCTAAGCACACTAATCAGGAAAGCACCAGATCCGCAAGCT
>CAZIOW010000068.1:1590-2449 GCA_964541025.1 uncultured Thermoplasmatales archaeon | reverse complement strand
TCACTTCCCCAAAGAGTTGTGATACGAGATCAGAGGCCATCTTAGAGGTAATCTGAGACGGAGTGTAGTATATTCCAGAATCTTTCCTGTTTTCTGCAAGGAACATCTCATAGGATTTTCCAAAAATATCTTCATTTATCAGTCTGAAATTGTATGAATATAGGCCTCCGGAGAATATTGTGGGCTCATTTACGAACCCAGAGACTTGTATTAAAACTCTTACGAGCTTAGAATAGCTCTCCTCTGAATCTCTGATCTTGCTCAAGATGTTGCTTGATGGTGTAAACAATTCGGTATCGTAATAGTCATAGAGGAATTCATCTAACTCTTTGAAAAATTTTTCTGCAATTTTTTTGTTTCCCTTAGCTGACCACTTACTGAAATTCCTGGAAAACATGTCCCAGGTTTCTCTATAATTTGTTATCATAAAGTCTTCTAGGGTTAAGGCAAATATTAGCTTATTTAGAAGAAGGACACTGTTTCCTTGTGGATCATCTGTCCAATCAAGCTGCTGAAGATAGCCGTACCATTTTTTAAGGTCTTTAAAAAAATGCTTGTCAAGATCTCTTTTCTCAATTTCTTCAGTAACTCTTTTTAGATAATCTGCAATGTTCTTATTAACTGAAATATTTTCTATAAATTCCCTGAAGGTTACCCTGCTTGTGGGTTTGAAGTCAAAAATGCAACTTTTATCAAATATATAAACGTCCTTTAAATTGGTAAGTACAACAAAGTCAACCCCTCTGCTATTGCTCCCTGGAAAAATATATCTGATTATCTGATTAGTATTACTTTTTTTATATTGCTCTACAAGTAATTCTAGTTCCCTAGATAATTCATTCAAATCGCCACTGCTATC
>CAZIOW010000068.1:1341-1566 GCA_964541025.1 uncultured Thermoplasmatales archaeon | reverse complement strand
TAGTGCTACTGGTGGACCCATCTCCCTTGACGCCGGAAGTATAAAATCAACCCACCCCCCTCCTACTCTACCTTCAGGGAAGTTCTCTATTCCCGCTTCCTGCATTATGGGCTTTAAAAGCTTCTCTGAAGCAGATGTTTCCGGTTTGGAGATCGCAAGTGATTTCAGATAGTTCTCTATATATTTTGATTTCTCCTCAATTACTGGGGTGGTCACTCCAGGCTC
>CAZIOW010000068.1:0-1331 GCA_964541025.1 uncultured Thermoplasmatales archaeon | reverse complement strand
CAACATTTCTATACAATTTTTCTAGGTCATCCAACATCTTCACTAGGTTGCTCTCAAGTGCAGGCCGTGCTACTTTAATGTTATCAGAATCTTTCTCTATTGGTTCCTTTTCTTTATTTGGCATGAGTTAACCCACCCCTATGCTATTCTTTGATCCTGAAGGCAAAACCACAATTTAAAAGATTGCAGTGAGATAAAAACATTTCCAAATTTGATCACGGGATAATTAATATGACTAAACATTGTTATTAAGTAAGAAATTATATGATACACAATATGGCTCTCCTAGATTTTAGTTATTGTTGCTTCCGTCTGTTGAACTAATATTTTTTATTTATGGATGCATTAGATTAAACAGCAATATTGTATTTTTGTTCATTTTTTCATTTTTTTCATTTTTCAAAGAGGGTATAAAATTCAAATAGTTAATCGAAAATTTGGAAGCATGACAGCGAAGAAGAACAGCGGATTTGTCAAGGAATATGTTATAGGGAGGAAGGACCAGTTTGATCTGGATTATGCGATATTCAGGAAGGCTATAGAAGAGACCGAGACCAGAGAGGACCTCATAAATTACATTGAAGAGAAGATGAATTACGTGATTTCAAGGATTGCAAGCGAGAGGGCAAAGACACTCATGGAAGAGATGGAGTTAGTCTAAAATCTCAATTATTTCTTTAATTTTTTCAGATAATTTTTTCCCTTTTTCTGTGAGTGAGACCATGTTCCTGGGCGGATATTTTCCTTTATCTACACTTGTCTTTATTAATCCCAATTGTTTCCCCTTTTCAATGGATGAATAGAGCTGATGTACCGGTATCCCAGTTTCTTCAAGTACCTCTGTTAGAGGCTTCTCTCCATTCTCGCCCAGATAATATATCAACCTGAGAAACCCAGACTGTTTCTCAATGATTCTTAGGGAATCCATTACCTATATATGAAATCAAGGTGCTTAATGATTTCTGATTGAGCAATCAAAAAGTTATTAACCAAAAAATGATTGCTTAATCGACAATAATATGATCAGCGTTTTCCCATACTATGGAGGCAAATTCAACCAGCTGAGGGATATCATGGAAATAATGAAACAGCACATCGATTCATTTGATATAGTGGTCGACGTTTTTGGAGGCTCGGGGAAAGTGTTGCTCAATATCCCTCAGGAGTGGAAGAAGATGAAGGTCTACAATGATCTCAATAGGGAACTATATATCACCTTCAAGGTTCTCCAGAATCAAAAAAAGAGGTTTGAGTTATCCAGAAGACTGAGGATGGCATTCCAGCACCACGATATTTTCTTCGAACTGAAAAGGGCTGAATTCAAGAATGAT
>CAZIOW010000067.1:1332-2806 GCA_964541025.1 uncultured Thermoplasmatales archaeon | reverse complement strand
CTCGTGCCCCTTATTTCGATCGGGATGCTCCACTCGGCGAAGAAGGGGTTCGCAGACCTGCCCTTACATTTCATGGGGTAATTAGACGCGCAGGTCTTTACGATCATACTTTTTCCAGAAAAAGTAGGCAAAAATGGAATTACACATTTAACTTTGATAGTACTTTGAACCTTGAAACTATCACAGAAAGTATAGCTAAGCCAACTGCCATTAAGTAGAATACATCGCCGGGAAACATTATGGTCATTATAACTCCAGCTAGGATGCCGGATACTGAATTAAATGAGGTACCAAAGGTGTCCATAGCTCCCTGAATTCGTCCCATTTTTTCCCGTGGAACATTGCCGAAAAGAACGGCCGAAATAAGGGGGGAAGCGATCCCTGATAAAAAACCAATTACGAAGAAAACGGATAGGAGGACGTAAACTGTGGGAAAAATAGCTATAAGTAACACGCTTAGACTGCCAAGACCATACTGCAGTGGAAGCTTTCTACCGACATTTTTCACGGATTTAAATTTTGAAGTTAACGTTGAACCGGTGATGCCACCAAGGGATATTGCGAAAAAAGTATAGCTAAGGTAAGATGAGGACAGATCAAATACCCTGTTTATCATAACACTCGATGCAGAATCAGACATTCCCCAGAAGAGCGCAGAAAAAGATGAAATAAAGACAATCTCTGCAACCACTCTTGTTTTTCTTAAATATTGGATACCATCTTTCATTACTTCCCTTAGTGTTCCCTTTCCGATTGCTGTATTTTTTGGGCTATCTATAAATAGAATTGGCAAAAGGGAGATGAGATAGAAGAGCAAGATAATTAAGATGCCTGTTCTCAGATTTATTGTAAATAAAACAGCTGATACTAAAAACCCTGCCAGCCTTGATGTCCGGGAGACTAAGTCGGCTACCGACATACCTTTCAGATATATGGGTTTCCTGAGAAACATCTGGCTCCAGATGGCTCTTATTGGAACTAGCAGGTCGATTGAAAATCCAAAAGCCAATGCAGATATAAATAGGAAAATGGAATCTGAAATTAATGAATTGCTCTGAATCACTATCAGCAAAATGCCAGTTGCCAAAGCTTTCAAAACTGGGCCCAAGATAGCGAACACTTTCTTGTTGTGGGCCTTGTCGATAAATGCACCTACCACGATATTCAGAATCAAAGGTGCAACAAGCATTGCGCTGGTTACTCCTGTTATTAAAGCCGACTTCGTCTCAGATATTGAAATCCAGAGAATAAGTACAGTGAAGAGGGAGGTTGTGAAAGTCGATACACCTGTTTCGGCCATAAGCAAAGAGAAATTTTTCTTTGTGTAATTATCACGAACTGACTCGGTCATTGGTACCACCTTCATAGCGTCCCGAAAGTTGTGTATTTATAAAGGATACCTCTTCTGGAACATTTCCCTGATCTCGTCGTTGCATTTATAGAATCCCCTCAGAGATCTTAGAGACCATTGCTC
>CAZIOW010000067.1:0-1322 GCA_964541025.1 uncultured Thermoplasmatales archaeon | reverse complement strand
GGGATAGAATCGATGATCTTTATCCTGCGCCGTATCTCCTTGTTCATGCGTTCAATCAGATTCATTGAATGTATGGACCTCCTTATGGATTCAGGATAATCATGGTACTTCAGTAATATGGAGAGGTTCTTCTCCATATTGTACACCGGCTTTGGGTATTGCGAAGACCATTTACTCTTGAACTCAGTGAACTGATTCAGTGCTTCTTTTCTGGTGCGGGGGAGGAATATTCCCTTGAGATCTGAATCTAACTTTAAAAATGGGCCCGACCGGATTTGATTAAAGTTTTAAGTGAATACTGTAACTTTAGGTCTTAACGAGTTAGATTTTTATACTTATCACGATTTAGTAAGTTAATAAATGGATGGGATGATTATGGCAAGTGAATTTCGAGATCATAAGTCATGGGTAACATCACATACGGAATGCCCGAATTGTGGAGCGAAATTCAATTTTAGGCATTCAAAATGGGGCTCGTATAGTGCTATAAGGGTCGGACCAGACTGGATATTTATCTGCCCATCTTGCCATACAAAGCAGAGTTTTCATCTCTATAAGGGTGAGGTGGAAGGTTTGCCCCTGATTAATGATGTGTCATTTTCAAAATTCTTTATAGGAACCGTTCCAGCAACTATAGCTCTAATAGTTTCTATTCTTGTCCTGTATTTCGCCACATCTAGAAGTGGAAGCCAGATCATTCTAGAAATCGACTTTGTCATTTTCTTTGTTGTGTATGTAGTGTTCATGCTTTATTGGGGTGTTTTGGCAAGGAAGGTTGCCCGGGCAAATTTAGTGAGGCAGTGGCCTAAGTAATTTTATTTAAAAATTATATATGTTCTTAGCTTGTTTTGTTCCCCACTAAGCGGAGCGACATTGTGCCGTCAAGCATCCCTTTAAGCCATTTAGCCTCCCCATCTCAAATTGCGCTCAGCAGGAGAAAATAATGTGCCCGAAGAGAACTGTAAAACGAAAGAGGGGTGGATTGCGGAGCAAGACAGGGTAAATTTCGACTGGAGGCCAAGCATGTCCTGTTCTCGGAGTGCAGGCGAGCGGAGGGCACAGAGTAAATAGTGGAGGTCTAACTAGTAGGGCTGAGATAAATGATCGGAAATCTCATAGAACAGGGAGGTGATCGGGTAAATGTTTTAGAAGAAGCGTTCTTAAATTTACACAACTTTTGGGGCGCTATGACCATCCTTCTCTGATTCTTAATGAGTTTTTGGCAACGTATATAGATCGGTATGTTTAAATATGTAACTTTCAACTAGGTCACGATTTTAATGAAAAAGCATCTTAAATGCCCTAACTGCGGATTTGTTTTC
>CAZIOW010000066.1:2709-3070 GCA_964541025.1 uncultured Thermoplasmatales archaeon | reverse complement strand
ATAAGAGGCTGTTGAAACAGTAGATACTGAAAATAACATTCCTAATCTTTTCAGGTCTGCCATGAAAATTCCACCTCAGAAATGTATTTCACATAATAATAGTCTTGCAAGAATGGATTCGGTCTCCAGTTGCCAATATAGTAGTATACCTGTAAGAAGTACGACACCTTACCGGTGTAATTCAATGAAATATTGACATATGACCTGTATCCTGAGCCTGGTTCCATTGTCTCTGGCAAATCTGATGTGAATGTAAAATTATCAACGCTCTGATTGTTATTTCCAATAAACACTATTACAGATGGCTCACCGATCTCATGCATCGGAAGCGATCCATTGTTATAAATATAGATTTCAGATT
>CAZIOW010000066.1:1480-2670 GCA_964541025.1 uncultured Thermoplasmatales archaeon | reverse complement strand
ACCGGTACATTTTCATTCGAACATATCTGTGATGTTCTCTCAGTTTGGTAAAGTATCGACATAGGCATTAACAATAAAAATAAAATCAATAAAATCGAAATGAAATAAATTACCCTCATTACAGATTTCTTATTCATGGGACGAAATCTTTTCCGCAAAATGACAGGCCACCATGTGACCTCTAGATATCTCCCTCAGTTCTGGTTCCTTGGTATCACATGTTCCCTTCTCAAAATAAGGACATCTCGGGCCGAATCTGCAACCAGGTGGAAGGTTCACAGCACTGGGAAGTTCACCCTTAATCTTTACTTCCCCTCTCTTTATATCTGGATCCGGGACGGGTACAGCTTCCAACAGTGCTTTTGTATATGGGTGCAGTGGATTTTTAATAAGTTCCTCTGTTTCAGCAGTCTCCATTATTTTGCCAAGATACATTATAACTATCCTGTCACTCATGTACCTTGAAACAGCTATATCATGGGTAACAAAAATCATCGGCACGCTGTATTTATCCCTTATATCAAGAAGGAGATTCATAATACCAGCTCGAATGGATACATCAAGCATGGAAACGGGTTCATCTGCGACAATTACCTTCGGATTGGCAACTAGCGCTCTTGCTATAGCCACCCTTTGCCTCTGCCCTCCAGAAAGTTCATGCGGGAATCTTTCAAGGTATTCTTCACCTGGCTTCAGCCCAGAGTCCTCCAGAGCCTTGACTACAAGCTCTACTCTCTCATCAAAACTTTCTCCGATATTATGAATTATCAGAGGCTCTGAAACAGTTTTGAAAATAGTCAGTCTTGGATTCAATGATTCATACGGGTCCTGGAAAATCATCTGCACATCCTTTCTCATACTCTTTAAATCCTTCCCCTTTTTGGAGGCAATGTCCACTCCGTTCAAAATTATTTTTCCATCAGTGGGATCCTCAAGTCTCACTATCATTCTTGCTGTGGTTGTTTTACCGCAACCAGATTCACCTGCTAGACCTATGATTTCCCTTTGATGAAGCTCAAAATCTATTCCATCAACAGCCTTAACGAAGACAGGTTTTGAAAATGATAACCAGCTTTTCTGCATCTGATAGTATTTCTTTAAATTTACAGCCTTTAGAACAACATCATCACTCATTTACTTCACCCCGTAGATCTCTTCAGCAAAATGGCAGGCTACAAAATGATTAGGCG
>CAZIOW010000066.1:0-1443 GCA_964541025.1 uncultured Thermoplasmatales archaeon | reverse complement strand
TGGTTCATCCTCCATACATTTGGGTTTGGCAAATGGGCATCTTGGATTGAATCTGCATCCTTGGGGCGGGTTTACTAGATCTGGAGGAGAGCCGGGTATTGACACTAGCCTTCTCTTTTCACCTTTTGCGGAAGGATAGGCTTTAAGGAGAGCATTCGTGTATGGGTGCTTTGCATTTTTGAAGATTTCCCTTGTGCTAGAATCTTCTACTATTTTTCCCGCATACATTATCACTATTCTGGTAGATAATTGAGCAACTATACTTATATCATGAGAGATCACAATCATTGAGCTGTTCATTTTTTGCTGCAATTTGACCAGTTCTGCCAAAATTCTGTCCTGAGTTATAACATCCAGAGCTGTTGTAGGTTCATCTGCAATTATCAGCTTCGGACTCAACGAAATGGACATTGCAATCAAAGCCCTCTGTTTCATTCCTCCACTGTACTCGTGGGGATATGAATCAATTCTATCCTCTGGAAGGCCAACTATATTGTACAGCTGCTTTGCCCTTTCCCTGGCCTCTTCCTTTGTAATCTTTTCATGAGCAAGAATCGCCTCTATTATCTGATCCCCGACACTCATAACAGGATTGAATGAATTCATTGCAGATTGGAAAATGAGTGATATCTGCTTCCATCTTATATCCCTTAGTCCTTCTGCAAACATTTTGATTCTTCCCTGTTTATCTACAGCCATTTCTGTGAGATCTTTATCATCAAACAATATCGTACCGCTCTTTAAATAAGCGTTGTTTGGTAACAGGAATGATATTGTATAAGCAAGAGTTGTCTTACCGCATCCTGATTCACCCACAAGACCAATTCTTTCTCCCCTGTCTAACTGTAAATTTATATCATCTACAGCATGAACCCATCCATTTTGCAGCTTGTAGAAAATGGTTAAATTTTTCAGCTCAAGAAGTGCCATTTTTATCTCCTCCTCAATCTTGGATTGACTATTTCATCGAATGCCCTTCCTACCAGATAGAATGAAAGCGAAAGAAGTATTATTGCCACACCTGGGGGTATGAGCCACCATGGCGCCAATAATGTGTAGCCGGTAGTCTGCAGGAACTGCAGTAGCATTCCCCACGTTATGGATGTGGGGTCACCGAATCCAAGAAAATCAAGAGTTGCCTCCGTTATTATAACCCCGCCAACGCCTGTACTCATATAGAAAAATGTGAGCGGAAGTACATTCGGTAAAATATGAGTTGTCATTATTCTTCCATTTGATGCTCCCTGAGCCCTTGAGGCATCTATGTATGGTCTTTCTTTGAGGGATAGTGTCACTGCCCTGACCACTCTGGCGGTACCTGCCCAGCTAAATATGACAATGGCAACCACCACATACCAAATGTTCGGTCCTAGAAGCGAGACGAGGAGTATAACGAATATAAGGAATGGCAGAGAAAGGAACACGTCTACAAGCCTCATTATT
>CAZIOW010000065.1:0-3093 GCA_964541025.1 uncultured Thermoplasmatales archaeon | reverse complement strand
TTGCACCTACAATATATGGAATGGAACATATAAAGGAAGCTATTACACTTCAATTGTTTGGAGCCATCAGAAAAAGATTCCAGGATGGAACAACTGTGAGAGGAGAAATTCATATACTGCTTTTGGGTGACCCAGGAACTGCAAAATCACAATTACTTAGATATGCAGTTAATGTAGCTCCAAAATCAGTTTATTCATCCGGAAAAGGGAGTTCTGCAGCCGGCTTGACAGCAGCTGCAATTAAAGACGATTTATCTGAAGGAAGATGGACACTGGAAGCTGGTACACTGGTACTTGCTGATGGAGGTCTCGCTGCAATAGACGAACTCGATAAGATGGAGAAAGATGACAGAAGCGCCATGCACGAGGCAATGGAACAACAAACTGTAACTATCGCAAAGGCCGGCATAAATGCAACTCTCATGTCCAGATGTGCTGTCCTTGGAGCAGCCAATCCAAAGTTAGGAAGATTGCAGGAGGATATGAGCATAGTTGAACAGACTGAACTGCCCCCATCGCTACTTTCAAGATTCGATCTCATTTTCTTAGTGAGAGATATACCCGGAAAACAGGATGATAATATGGCTGAATATATTCTTGACGTGCATACTGATGGGGAAAAAATGGCCAGTGGGAGAGATATAGAAAAATCCATGTATAGACCCACATTAACTCCAGATTTCATCAGGAAATATGTGGTATATGCAAGAAAGAACTGCTTCCCAATTCTCTCCCAGGATGCAAGACAGAAGATAAAGGAATATTATCTGGAAAAAAGAGCACAGTCAAAAGAAACTAAAACTATGATAATCACACCAAGACAGCTTGAAGCCCTTATTAGACTCTCAGAGGCTTCAGCCAGAGTCAGATTATCCAATAGAATTGGAGAAGAAGATGTCTTGAGGGCAATAAGACTCATGGAATATTTCCTGAGAGATACTGCTTCAGTTAATGGCAAGATCGATATTGACTTGGTCACATCAGGCCATAGTTCCAAGGAAAGGACTGACATAGCATTCATTAAAGATGTGATTGAGCGCTATGAGAATCAATACGGATATGCTAAATTATCTGACATAGAAGCTGAAGCTGAAAGGAATAATATTAGCAAAGATCAGCTGGACAAGTTGATCAAGATAATGAAAAATAATGCCATGATCTATGAGTACAGAAATGATATGTTCAAGATTTTGAAGGCAAGGCAAGGTGCTTGAAATTGATATGGGTGAAAATTTACAGGACTGCTGGAGAGATTTTACTTGCTGCTGCAGATGAAGAGCTGATTGGCAAGGAATTTCGAGAAGGGAAATTCAGATTGAAGGTGAGTGAAGGTTTCTACAAGGAACAGTTGGTGAATGAACATCAGTTCCTTGAACTTTTCAATATATGTACCGTTGCTAATCTGGTGGGAAAAAAGGTTGTAGATGCTGCTATTCATGCAGGATATATCAATTCAGAGCATGTCCTTTACATAGAGGGAGTTCCCCATGCACAGTTCTCAATCATGGAAGTCTGATGTATATTTAATAAAGAACAGAGAGTTCTTGACTAAGGAGCTTGGCTGTCCTGAGCATTTACCTGAATTTCCATTTTATATTGTTTCAAATAAAGAAGTTGATGGAGATTATCCTCTAAATCAGAAAATTTACCTATGCAATGGATTTACCGTAACTCCAGTCGATTATGAACAGATTTTACATGTGTTGAAAATGGAAAATAACATAGGCTCTCTGAGATTTTATAGGAGCAAGAATCAACCTAGGATCCATGGAAAAACTTGGAATTTCGACAGACCAACCATTATGGCAATACTGAATTTTACACCAGATTCATTCTACAAATCATCCAGGATGTCATTAGACAAACTAGAAGAAGTTTCAGAAAATTTAATGAAATCTGGGATTGATCTTATAGACATTGGAGGAGAAAGCACAAGACCGTCTAGTCTACCGGTACCAGCTTCAGAAGAATGGAACAGGATTGAGAAGCCCATAAGATTCTTCCTGGATAAAGGTTTCATTGTTTCTGTGGATTCATATAAACCTGAAATACAGAAAAGGGCACTTGAGATGGGGACTCACATCATAAATGATGTAAAGGGACTTGAGTCACCAGAAATGGCAAATTTGGGAAAAAAGTTTGACGTCCCTGTGATCATCATGCATTCTAAGGGGGAATTCAAAAGCATGCAGGAGAATCCCTATTATGAAAACCCGATCCTGGAAATTGCTCACTTCTTCCATGAGAGACTTGAAAGTGCGGAACTGATGGGAATAATGGATAATATAATCCTTGATCCAGGAATAGGCTTCGGCAAGAGAGTGGAAGATAATCTGAAGATAATTAAATACCTTCATGAGCTAAAAATGGGATATCCTATACTCATGGGGCTATCCAGAAAATCCTTCCTAGGTAAGATACTGGACGAAAAACCTGAGGAAAGGCTAATTTCCACATTAATAATGAATACAGTTTCCATAATGAATGGGGCTGATATAATAAGAGTTCATGATTATGTGGAGCATGCAAAATTAATAAAATTGATTAAAAAAATGAATGAATTATAGGTGTATGAGATAATGCGTCAGCATTATGGCAACAAATAGTATTGAGACAGTGTTAACCACTTTCACAAGTGGGTTTATGGCAGGTCCCGCTGTATCCTTTGTTGCGTCTCCAACCGTATCTCCCACCACGGCTGCCTTGTGTGCCTCAGATCCCTTGCCTCCATAATTGCCCTGTTCAATGTACTTCTTTGCGTTATCCCAAGCTCCTCCTCCAACAGTCATCATTATGGCCAAGGGGAATCCTGATAGTATCACACCCAGAAGAACTCCGGCCAAAGAAAGAGGTCCGAGGATGAAGCCCACCAGTACTGGCGTAAGAACCGCGATCAATGCGGGAACCATTAGCTGCCTGAGCGCCTCTCTTGTGACAATATCCACAGCCTTTCCGTAATCTGGCTTATCCTGCCATTCCAGAATCTTCGGTTTCTCCCTGAACTGCCTTCTCACTTCTTCCACAATTGAGAATGCTGCTTTTCCCACCGCGTTCATCAGGAATGATGTGAAGAAGAATGGAAGGGCAGCTCCT
>CAZIOW010000064.1:0-3664 GCA_964541025.1 uncultured Thermoplasmatales archaeon | reverse complement strand
GTAACACGCGAGCTTGCCAAGCTCATGCCCCGGGTTCAAATCCCGGCACTCGCATCCTGTTGAATGTTCGATACTTTACGGGAATGAATAAATTGTCTTCAAACAAGAACTTTAATCAATTGCGTTAATAAATCCTGGTCGATATTTTCCTGTTCTTTCTTCAATACCGTTTCCAAAATCAAATCATTCTTCTTTCTTAGACTTTAAAGGCACCAAACGAAATGAATCTGTGTATGATTTCAATCCTATTATATTCATTTCATCTACACTCATTTCTGGGATTTATTTAATCAGTTGCTTCATCCGCTTAATATTTTCTTCAGACGGATATCCAAATATGCCTAAATCGACTTAAATTCAACGGAGTCTTCT
This sequence comes from uncultured Thermoplasmatales archaeon, assembly GCA_964541025.1. GTDB lineage: Archaea > Thermoplasmatota > Thermoplasmata > Thermoplasmatales > JAGDXO01. The sequence continues at coordinate 3,292 of CAZIOW010000064.1, read as the reverse complement.
TTGCCACCATGATTAATGATACTCGGATTGTGTTCTTAATTTTGTTATAGTTGTTTTGAAGCTACTTACGATGATCTCATATAACACATTATTGGCCTGCTTTCATGTTCTCATTAGTTAAAAGTGAAGATGTTCATGTCGCAATTGTAGCTATTGAAACTATACGCCTATTTAGAGATTTTTAGCAGTTGCGTTACAATGATACTTCTCCCTAACCCCATTCAACCAAAAAATTTAAGGAACTGTGGCGGTTTTATCCCGAATATATTGTTTTTGAATATATCCTCGGATGAATTAAGAAAACATTCGGCCGGATTGCTCTTTGCAGTGGGAGGTATGATTCTGATCTTGTTCACTACTGCCTCTGAGGCTGCGTTCTTGGGTTACAGCATAAGAACTGATGCAATAAGCGGGTTGGGTGGTGCAGGGTCACCCACTGAATTATTTTGGAATTTTCAACTGTTCGTGGCGGGATTGCTTTGGTGCATTGGCTCTCTGATGGCATTCTGGAAGGAAAGGCACCCGATCCGTACCTCAATATTCTTCATTACTGGGATTGGTTTGATAATAGTGAGCCTGTTTCCTTGGAACGTTGCTCCAGTTGAACACGGCTTGGGTGCACAGGTAGCCGCATATTTCGGGATTGCATCCTGCTTTTCAAGTTACGGTATCACAACTAGGCCGTTCCGTTACTTATCACTGTTTGCCGGCTTCTTCTCCCTTGGAGCGCTTCTCCTGGGATTTGTGGGATTCTCTCTTATTGGGCCAGGAGGCCTTGAAAGGATGTTATACTATCCCATCTTTTTATGGGAAATTGGGTTAGGAGGTTATCTTATGGGATGGAAAAAGACGGACTCTAGCTCAAATGCCTAGCCTCCAAAGCTGGAAGTCCATTGACACTTATGATCTGCGTCAGCACTGGTGAAATTTGGCCTGAGTTTTTGCATAAATTTCAAGTTATGCACAATCAATTGGATTAACGCATATCTTTTAGGTACGAGGTTTTCATACCATTTCTGTCTTATTTCATCGTTGTCCTGAATGGTTATTCCCTGGTTCAGGAACATTAGGCACAGTGAGATTCTCCTATCTGTCTCCTACTTGAGAGCTGAAATAATGGTTATTCTGTCTTTTGATTTCTTGGATTTGAAGGATAAAGCCCCATTGTCATCTATCGTGGAAATAAAATTTCCCTTCGCCTTCCAACTCGTGACTGGAGACAGATGAACAGTGGGTATAGATCTAGAAATAACACTACATTGTCGCTACTTGATCTAGTCGTAATGGTTTTTTCTGTCCACTTGTTAAAATATTTCTTCCCTTCACTCGATGATTAGAATCCGTTCCACCTTTCCTTCAAGGACACTTTTGGAGAAGTAGCTTGAGATGTATTCCTGCTCCACATTCACATTTAAAACGCATTTCCTTATTTTCTTTGTATCATCAGGAATATTGGATTTTCCAATTCTCTAATTGTCACTTCGTACATCTCTATCAACAATATCCTCAATTGTAATATAAATGATGTAAGGAAGCATATTAATCATTTAGTTAAAATCAATGCACTCTCTTAATTCAAAAAATTTACAAATTTGAATTAGCTTAGCTTCCCTTCTTGGCAATTTCACTCTTCATATATACAACTTCTTCAGAGGAATAGAAAATTTCGAGGATTATATTTTCTGCGTTTGACATGCTAAGGGAGATTAGAATCAATGATGAATGAGATATGGATACGATTTTTATCAATTTAAATCAGATTTAATAAGAATCAACAATATTTAAATATCTAAGTTATTAATCCTAAAACAAAACTACCTTATGTAAGTTAGAAAATCGTCCATAATTTCCGATATTGTTTTATACTAAACGATTCTGATTTATCATGATAAATTCTTTTAACTCACAGTATATCAATGAAATAAGGAAGAAATTTCCTAGAATTGAAAAAGATTTCAAAGGAAGGAAAAGAATCTTCTTGGATAATGGGGCCGGGAGCTTAGTACTTTATGAAGCTGCTGAATCAGAGATGAAAAGCAGAATAGATCAGAGTGCAAATACTGATGCTATTTATACGGAATCAAAAGCCAACGAAGAAGTAATATCTGAAGGGAGAAAAGCTGTTGCTGATCTTTTGAATGCACCTAGTTCCCGAGACATATATCAAGGTGAGTCTGCATCAGATTTATTCTTCAAGGTTTCTTACGCCCTTAGAAAACTTCTAAACAAAAAAAGTAACATTGTTTCGACCTATGCAGAGCATTATTCCAATGTTACTCCATATTTGGAAATGAAAAATAATAACATTATTTCCGAATTGAGATTGGCGAATATCGGTAAAGATGATGGATCAATAGATATGAACCACCTTGGTTCCCTTGTTAACAGAAATACCAAACTAATTGCAATCACCGCTGAGAGTAATTTATTGGGGAACAAAACAGACATTAAGGAAGTTTTAAAAATAGCAAAAGAGAACGATTCTCTTCTACTTGTGGATGGTGTCCATTATGCACCACAAGGGTATTTTGATGTGATTGAGAACGGATGTGACTTTTTTGTATTCTCCTCATACAAGATATTTGGATCAAGAGGAAGCTTCATGTATATGGGGGACAACGTTTTGGAAGTAATTCAACCTTACCATGTGGATAGAGATGCAATGCCAGGTAAGGCATCATATCTGGAAATTGGCACCAGAGATCAAGGAATATTTGCATCGATCAGCTCAGTTATTAACTATCTTTCCAGACTCTCTTTGGACCTTGAGGATTTTAGGAATAATGTCAAGCCTAAAAATAGAAGGAAGGCACTGAAGAAGGGAATGAAGAGAGTTGAACGTTACCAGGAGGAACTCAGCAAGGCTATACTTGAAGGTACTGGAGATGAAATAGGACTTGCGCACATGAAAAACGTCCTGTTATACGGAATTTCTGATTCATCAAGATTAAAAGAACGGGGTACGACATTCTCATTTAACTTCAAGAATGTAAGTGATAAAAAGGCAGAAGAGATTTACTGGAATAAGTTCGGCATTACTGTGGTTGGCGGCAGTCATTGGAATATAACTCATGATTATTATAAAAATCCCTCGATGCTTAGAGTAACATTCCTTCATTATAACTCGATTTCTGATGTGCAAAAATTCCTAAAGGCAACCCGCTGGATATCAGAGTCATAATTTCAGAAAAAATATGAAAGGCAGGCCTTAATGTATTTTTCTAGTTCCATTGTAGTGATTATATCATGAGAAATATATATGAATTCTTTTTGTATAAAATACCCTCTTGCT
>CAZIOW010000063.1:0-3677 GCA_964541025.1 uncultured Thermoplasmatales archaeon | reverse complement strand
TTATAAAGTTCCTAAGATTATCCGTAATAATGGGTTCATTCACGTGATACAGATATTCTCCGGTTTTTTGATTGAAAAATATGACCACCCTGCTGTACGGAGGTTCTATGTCTATTTCTTCCCTAATTTCCCAATCATCTCCGGGTTTTATGAGAGGAGATAATTCGTCCTTGGAATACGAAGTGGATCTCCCCTTCAATTTATAGGCTCCTCTTTTAACTATGCCCTTCAGTATACTAAGGCTGCTCATTTTATATGCCTCCAAGGAATAGGAGAAAGACATATCCACCTATTGCAAGTGCAGCTGCGGTGAGAAATCCACTTTCATATCTGCCGTCCTTCAGAACTCCGGCCATTAATCCGTCTCCGACTGCGTGTACTATTATTGCACCTGCAAATATCAGTTTAACCGTGGGAATGATACTCACGTTTATTGATGCAATATTGTTTGAAACCGTTCCAGTAGCACCCTGCCCAGCCTTGATCATCTGGGGGAAAAATTGAACATTAAGAATAAGTATTGTAACAAGGAAAACTCCGTATGCAATTAATAGTACCACTGTGTATGAACTAAGCTGTGAGTATTTCTCCTTATTGAGTTGCTGAACTTCCCTTGAATAGTCAGCCACCATGTTAAGCACATCAGAAACATTCCCCCCTGCTTCATTGGACTTTATAATGGTACTAATGATCCTCTTGGTAAGGGGAGTAGATGCCCTCGAGAGGAAACTTTCTAAAGCTACACCTACTGGAACCCCCCACTCAATCTGGTAGGCCATTTTCCTTATTTCATTAGTTAGTATACCATACCTCCCCTTGGAAGCTGATACTATGGCATCGGCAAGGGTCATACCGAATCTGGATGCTTCAGCAACGTCCCTCAAGAAGTCAGGCAGTCTGTTCTCAATCTCCCTTATCCGTTTATTTCTGATGTAATCGAATATTCCAGGGGGAATTAGCGCAATAGAAATTGCAATGATTATTGCATTAAAAAGTATAATAATATTCCCACTTGCAAGATAAAAAACTCCACCAATTATTCCTGCAATTATCGCCAATACAAGAGAGGGAATCAAAATTTTCAGCGGGATCATATGGCAACCTCCTTGCTAACGCTGCCCATTATCCATATAAAAGTCCCTATTATAACAGGCATAACCAGGAAAGAAAAGGCTGCCAGGATTACTATTGTCGATCCACCTGATGAGCCTGAAATAACACCCATTATGGCAAGTATCACAATTAAGAATAATGGAAATGCTACCCCTACAGTGACATATGTTTCAGCAAATAGACCTACATTCTCTGCATTTTTCCTCAATGCTATTCTCAATTCATTCTGGTATTCTTCCGCTTTGTTAATAAAATATGGTTTCAATCTTCCTCCAGTTGTTGCAGTTGTTACGACCCCCTGAAGGAATTCCTGCCATTTTATGGATGGGCTAACCCTTGAAGCTTCACCAATGGCAGTAAATATATCCATTCCAAACAATTCCGTATTCCTTGTTATCTTGAGTGCTTCTTTCTTTATTTCTCCGTACTCATCTCTCTTTGATAACTCTCTGAAAATAACATCCACGGGAACATCTGCGCTAGCCATAGCAGCAATGAATGCCATCGCCCCTCCCAGATTGTTCTCTATGAGCTTCTTTCGGGACGACGCCTTGGATTCAGGATAGGAGATCATTACAACATAGGTAATCCAGGCTGAAAGGGGAACTGCAACGATTAGAATAGCATCTATCGCATAGAAAAATTTCATTACAAGGGAAATAACCAAAAATACAAGGGCCAGAGCCGCTACTATTATACTCGTGAATAAGGATGCAGCAAGGAATTCCTCAGACCTCACATTCATTGATGCTCTTTTCAGAGAGTTTTGGAGAGATCCTGAAGATTTAAAATTCCTTGATTGAACAAATCTAGAAAATAATTTCCACGATATTGCATAAAATGGACTTAGCTCTGCTTTCCCTATGTAACTTCCTTTTACCTCCTTGATCTTTCTTGGAGAATAATTTACATTGTAACTCGATTTACCGAGGGAAGTGATGTTTTCTTTCTTAGTCTTGAACCTGTCAAATATTGAACTACTCATACAGATCCTCCTTTCCTTTCATTTCTTCCCTTATCCTTTCGACCATTTGAGTAGGCTCCTTGTAATAATCGGTAACATACTGCCATATAGTGAGATAATCATTTATTCTATTCCCTGCGAGATATTTTATCACATCTATTCTCCTCTTGAACTCCTCATCCATAGCTTCCTGATCCATGTTCTTGAGGTCCATTATTTTTTCAAAGAGATAAGAATGTCCAGTGAATTCTATCTTGTCATTTTTAAGATTCCAATTGAATATGTTATTCAATGTGAGTTCGTTTGTATCTGGATCATAACCAACTATTTCCACTACTTCCTTAATTCTTCTTACAATCTGATTTCTGACCCTGACCTGCATCTGAACTGAAACATTATTTAGAGATGTCATCATTATTCGGGGGATATTGATGGGCTGGTTTTCAAGTCTCGATATCATGGAGCGGACAGAATCTGCATGCATTGTTGCATATGTAACGTGCCCGGTTGCCATTGCTTGGAATAGATTGTATGCTTCCCTACCTCTCACTTCTCCAACAATTATATAATTAGGCCTCTGTCTCAGCGCAGCCCTCACAAGATCGAACATATCTATTTCACCCGCGGCCTTGCCGGTTCCGTAGCCCTTCTCTCCAACCCCGCTTCTTGTGGTGGACGGAATCCAGTTCATGTGGGGGAGATTTATCTCCCTTGTATCCTCAATACTAACAATCTTTGAAGTCGGAGGTATGAAGAGTGTCATAGCATTCAGCGTTGATGTTTTTCCAGCACCTGTGCCTCCAAGTATCATCATGTTCTGTCCATATTCCACCAGTAACCACATATAAGCAACAAGCTCTGCACTTGCGGTCCTAGACATCACAAGATCGGTTGGCGTGAATGGTGTTTCCCTGAATAGCCTAATGGTGAAAGTCCCTCCCTTTGCAGTCACCTCATCACTGAAGGTTGCATTTATTCTGTTCCCTTCAGGGGTTGATGCATCAAGGATTGGATCTGAGACAGAAACCTGTTTCCTTCCCTTTTGGCCCAAATACACTATAAAGCTGTTCAATGAGTCAGAACTTGAAAATTTCAAATTGGTTTTCATATTTTCATATTTTCTGTGGTAGATGTATATGGGGATATTCACACCATCGCATGAAATATCCTCTATATTCCTATCTTTCATCAACGGATCTATTATGCTATATCCTAAGAAATCCCTTATAAGATAATACTCAACCTTCTTTCTGGTAACAGGATCGATCCAAAAATTTCTGGTTTCTGTGAAGGTATCTATTCCTTCTTTTATGTATTCTTCCTTCTCTTTTGGGTTCATGGTCTCATCGGTGAGGCTCATAACCTGAGCTAGAGAATTTCTCATTATTTCAAGAAAATTTTTTGCCGTCTCTGACAATGTTGGCTCTATGACCCAATAAATGTTATCATAACTTGTTCTGTCAAGCAAAATTTTTGCATATGAATAAGGTTCCTTGATACTGTAAGTCTCAAGTTCATCGTACTTATCAGGGTCAAAACTATGCAGATTGAGAAATTCTGTCTCGGAAAGAAAAGATCCCCTGGCCCCCCTCACCTTTAT
>CAZIOW010000062.1:0-4092 GCA_964541025.1 uncultured Thermoplasmatales archaeon | reverse complement strand
CTATTTCAAACGCATTTCTGGCCAGTTCTTCTCCCCTGAGATTCTTTTCATACATCAGTATTCCCACGATTACCATTGAAGATGTACCGAGTCCAGAGCCTGATGGAACATTGCTCTCCACCTTCACGTATGATTCCTCGTGGTGGATGAACTTCAGTGCATTCTGTACAAATGGCGTTTGTGTATAATGGAATTTGTTCGGTAGAACATATACTCTTGAGAAGAGGTCCACGGTGGCTGAAATCGATGGATATCCGTATACGACTGCGTGTTCACCGAAAAATATTACCTTATGGGGGACGTAAGATGGCATTAAATAAAAATGAAATTTATTTCAATCTTACCGGTTGAGGCTCAGAATCATCCTTTTCTATCCATACGGCAGTTCCATAGGCTAAAATTTCTGACATGACCTCGCCTATCTCTGAAGAATCAAACCTGACTTCTATCACAGCATTTGCTCCAAGTGACTTGGCATGTGCCTTAAGTCTATCCAATGCTTCTCTTCTTGATTGATCAAGCATTTTAGTGTACTCGACAATTTCTCCACCTGCCAATGTCCTCAATGAAGCCATAATATTACCACCGAGCCCCCTTGATCTAACTATGAGTCCCCAAGTGAATCCTATGATTTTTGTTATTTTGTAACCTGGCACGTAAGGTGTACTTACCACAATCAGATCTGTCTGAGAAGGGTTATAGATTGAATCCATGTTTTACCCTATGTTAAATTAATTAAAATATTTATTGAGTAAATTTTAAAAAAATTAATCCTCAGAACTTGAGCCGCCTTCGCCGCCGCCCGGTGTCTTTGGAGGAGCTGATCCACCGGAAGATTTTGTGGCTATTACGTCATCTATTCTCAGTATCATAACAGCGGCATCAGTTGCACTGTTTATGGCCTGCTTTCCTACTCTGATTGGCTCCACTACACCAAGCTCGAACATATCGGCGGTCTTTCCCTTAATTACGTCGACGCCATAATTCTTCTTGCCCTCAGAGTGCTCTTTCTTCAGATTGATAAGGATTCCAATAGCATCAAGACCTGCATTCTCAGCTAATGTCCTGGGTATTATTTCCAAAGCTTCCGCAAACTTCTCAATGGCAAGCTGCTCCCTTCCGCCTACTTTTGCGCTGTACTCCCTCAACTTCAATGAAATTTCTGTTGCAGCTGATCCGCCTCCGGAAACGATTTTTCCATCCTCTATCGCAGATGCAACTACGTGGATTGAATCCACTAGGCTTCTCTCTATTTCATCAACTACGTGCTCTGTTCCTCCCCTTATTAGCACAGATACTGCCTTTGGATTCTTGCAACCGGTAACGAATGTGAGATGATCCTCGCCAATCTTAATTTCTTCAACTTTCTCTGCATACCCAAGGTCTGCTGCTGATAGATCATCTATGTTTGTGATTATGTTGCCGCCGATAGCTTTCGCCAGCTTCTCAATATCAGATTTCTTTACCCTTCTTGCTGCATAAATGCCTTCCTTTGCAAGGAAGTGCATCGCCATGTCATCTATTCCTTTCTGTGTAAGAACTACATTTGCTCCAACTGATTTTATCTTTTGAACCATATCTTTTAATATGTTCTCTTCCTGTTTCTTGAACTTTGTAATTGACTCTGGATCCTCAATCCTTATGGATGTGTCAAACTCTGGTTTCTTTATTTCCAGAGCGAAATTGAGTAATGCAATCTTAGCATTGTTTACAACAACAGGCATTCCAGGATGTACCCTTTCCTTGTCCACTATAATACCGTGGATAAGTTGAGTATCGTCAATTGATCCTCCCTGCTTTTTGACAAGTTGAATATCGTCAAAATCAACATATGGTTTTCCATCCCTCATCTGTTTAACCTGCATAACAGCCTTTACTGCAATTTCGCCAAGTTTCTGCTTTGAAGTAGATGCACTCTTGGAATTAAGGGCTGTATTGGCTATTTTCAAGAGAAGTGCTTCATCTCCATCCTTTACGGGTATGGACATTTCCTCGAGTACCTGCTTGGCCTTTTCAGCTGCCATCCTGTAACCGGTTGCAATAACTGTTGGATGGACATTCTGGTTCAGAAGATCCTCAGCCTTCCTCAACAGTTCACCTGCAAGGACTGCAGCTGTAGTTGTGCCATCTCCAACTTCTTGATCCTGAGTTTTGGATACCTCAACCATCATTTTAGCTGCTGGATGCTCAATATCCATTTCCTTGAGTATGGTTACACCATCATTTGTGATCACAATATCTCCCAGGGAATCCACGAGCATCTTATCCATTCCCCTTGGACCTAATGTGGTCTTCACAGCATCGGCAATTGCCTTTGCTGCGTTAATGTTATTTTGCATTGCGTTCTTGCCTGATTCCCTCTTAGAGCCTTCCTTTAAAATAAATATGGGTTGTCCCGGCATCATTGATCTTTACACCTCTTTTTCCGTATTTTATTCTTCTATATAAATTTCACTTATGGCTATTTTCAAAACCTTGAAAATTCAGTACGGCAGACAAGGTATAAACCTGAATGTTGTAACAGGAATATACATCTAAATGCTGCATCCTAGTAGCTATGATTTTACCTAATTTAATTATTCAATCCTAATTTTCACCTCTCAGGAACCTTATTATTCTCTTGTTGCTTCAATGATCAAAAATGGAAGATAAGGAAGCGTTGGAAAAAGAAAGCTATGATCCCAGGTTTAAACATCTGGTAATCAATTCAGGAATATCCAGGTTTGGAATTTCTGCATTCAATCTCATAATTATCTGGGTAATATTGTTTGAAACGAAAAATGCATTTTTGGCGGGACTGGGAGATGGAATGCTTTCCCTGCCGTTATTTCTCAGTTTTTTCCTTGGAGCAATTATAGACAGGACTGTAAGAAAGAAAAGAATTGCCATTGCGGTAAGTCTTCTCAGGGCTGGATTTATTTCTTTGATACTTTATGGCTTCATGATTCATTCCGAGGTACTGGTGCTGTTATCAATATATAGCACATCATTCATTCTTGGATTGACCTCCGATGTTCTTAACTCCATTAGGGCCACCTGGCAGAAGGAAATTTTAAAATCAGATCAATATCAGTCAGGCACCTCATTACTTTCCATTGTGACATATCTAGCCGAAGGTATCGGTTATCTGTTGTCTGGAATTATACTTTCATTGGGTTTCACTGTATCATTTTTAATAATTGCATTAGTATTTCTAGTTTCTATCATACCTCTGATTCCAATTTCTCTTAGTTATAAACCTGAGTTTAGAAGTGCTACCGAATCCATAAAGGATGGAATCAGATATCTCAGAAAAGAAACTGCTCTGGTTGAATTGATGGTTATCTCGTTGATTATTAATCTTGTATTTGGCATGCTTGGTATTGTATTTATCTCAATGGTTCAGATTAAACTACATCTTCCATCATATTACGCAAGCTATGTGTTCACCGGCTTTATTTCCGGAATTGTTATAGGTTCTGGTATAGGTGGAAGAGTAAAGGGAAAGCTTGGTCTTATTTCTCTTTTCATATTTTTAACATCTGGAATTTTAATTGCTCTGGTTTCTATTATTACCAACATTTACATTATATTGGTATTATCCATAATAATAGGTATCACAATTGGAGTTGCCAATGTTATATACAATGCAGCCACACTAAAACTGGTAAGTCAGGAATTCATGGCTAGGGTATACGGTGCATTCAATACATTCGGAGTAGGTGCTACCTTTGCATCTGGAATGATTGGCGGGGCAATCATACAGCTTACTTCGGTATCTTATACCTTTTTGATTATAGGACTCTTTGTAACAATTAGCAACGTTGTCTGGTTATTCTTTAGGAGGCTATATTCCATAGTTGTTTAATAGGTTTCATAGAACAAAGTTATCCTTTAATTTCTAGCAATCTTGTTAAACATCTTACTGAAGGTGTGTTGTATCCTTGAATCATAGAGTCTCCCATAATAGTTGTATTTTGAAAATTAAGGCCATTGATTCCAATTCCTAAATCTAAAATATTTAATAATCATGTGCTTCCTGCCTGTTATAGACCATGTGCCACCGTAGCTCAGCAGGAAGAGCGGCTGATTCGTAATCAGCAGGTCGGGGGT
>CAZIOW010000061.1:0-4258 GCA_964541025.1 uncultured Thermoplasmatales archaeon | reverse complement strand
CCGCTCGCAATTTTCATGTTGTTATTCTTATCCATCTTTTATCACCTCCTTTTACATTATTTGGTCTATTTCAGAGTCCAAACCTTTCATTCCAATTTTAGATGCAGATTTATTTGAATCTAGGAAGTAAGGGGAGTTTACTCCTGTAAGTACAACCAGCACCCTGAACTCGCCCTTCAATGCAGGGTCTATTGACGCGCCCCAGACGATTCTGGCCATGGGACTTACCTTTTCTTGGACTAATCTTACAGCCATTTCGGCCTGAGATATTGTCATGTCTTCCCCTCCAACTACCCTTACCAGGGCTCCCTTTGCAGTGGAGATATCTGCCTCAATCAATGGTGAAGTTATTGCCTCCATAACTGCCTCTTCTATGGTGGCCTTACCTCCGTTGCTCTCCCCAATTCCTATCATTGCTACACCGCCCTCCTTCATGACAGTCATTATATCCGCATAGTCAAGGTTGACAAGTCCAGGCTTTGTTATAATTTCCGTAAGGCCTTTCAGGGCTTCCATCAATAACTCGTCTGCCACCTTGAAAGCCTGGTCCAGTGGTAGCCTGGGGACAAGTTGGAGTAGCTTATCATTGGGAATCACAATTGTTGTGTCAGAATATTTTCTCAATTTGTCAATTCCATATAGGGCGTTCTCCAGCCTGAGCTTTCCTTCTGCAGCAAATGGAAGGGTCACCATTGAGATCACAAGTGCTTTCTGTTTCTTTGCTATCTCGGCTACAACAGGTGCAACACCCGTTCCAGTGCCTCCACCCATGCCTGCTGTCACGAACACTATATGAGAATTTCCAATAGCAGAAACAATGTCATCCCAACTTTCCCTTGCCGCTTCCTCTCCAATCTGCGGAAGTGCACCGGCACCAAGTCCTCCGGTAGTCCGCCTTCCCACAAGTATCTTTCTGTTTGCCTGTACCATCAGAAGATGGTGAGCATCTGTGTTTAGAGCGATTAACTCTGCACCATATATTTTTTCCCTTGCACATCTTGTTATGGTATTTGTTCCGCCACCGCCACAACCTACTATTTTAATATTTACTTTGAGTTGTTCCACAATTTTTGCAAGTTCTTCATCATCCGGACTGGTATAGTTATTTACCATGATCATATGTATGTCAGACGAAGTATATAAATATTTCTTATCAATGTCTGACAAAAGTATTATCTTTCCTCTAGGTCTTCACCACCATGGAAAATCCAGGTAAGAAATTCATACATATCCTCAAGGCCTTCATCGCTCTGACTTGAAACAAACTTACTCTTCCCAAGTATCTGGAATGAATCTATTCCTTCCATCATTTTTTCTGCAAGAAGGGTATCCATCCCACCCTTTTCCTTCTTCAATGCTTCAAGGAGTTCCCCGGGGTTCTGCTCCCAAGTCTCTATCATGGTTCTTTCTTTAGGGGAGAGGAGATCTGATTTGGATATGAGTGGCAGAAATGGGATATAGAACCTTGTAAGTACGCTCATTGCCAGGAACTTTGCGGAAACCAATGCACTGGGTGACTTTGCTAGTGTTGAATCTATGAGGTAGATGATCGCGCTGCTCTTTTCACCCAGAAGCCTTATTATTTCCCTCGAAGACTGTCTAAAGGCAAACAATTCCAGCTGTCCTGGAACGTCTATCAGGATGAAATCTGATTCGTAGGATTCTATTTCCTCAGTAAATTCATCAAGATATTGCACCAATAAATCTGAAGCTGCAATCTGTGCCCCATTCGGGCCCAGGTCATATTCCTGCATTATTTCGTTTAGGGATAATCTTTCCCTTATGTCAAAATCTGGTGAATAGGGTATGTATTCAGCACCTGGATCGAGGTTAAAAGTGGCCGCATCGAGTTTATTGGTCTCCAGCCACTTCTGAAACTCCGAGACCAATGTGGATTTTCCTGCACCTGCGGTGCCAACGAAATATATTTTAGGTATCATTCAAATTCTTCAAGTGTCTTGACGTTATTATTCTTTTCCGTTTCCTCTCCCTGAAACAACTTCTGTATTGATTCCTGAAGTATTTCAATCCTCTGTTTTATGTAAGGAGAAACGTTGTAATTGGTTATGATCCACCTTGCATCATTTAGATATTTCGTTATGTTACCGAAATGAACTGTCTCCTTTATGTTTCCTCCACATTTTACGCATCTATTGTCTACAGGTGGCCTCCTATATTTGGCGTTGCAGCTCATGCACCTGAAGCCCTGGGAACCATATTTCCTGAGATTTCCCATGATGTCAGGTATGAAATGATATCTAAGTATCCTTTCTGCAAAATCATCATGGTCCACCGCCCTTATCTTTGTGGCCAATTCTAGCTGCTTCCTCAATTTAGCCCCCATGGTGGATATACTCTTGTAGGAAGAGTCTAGGGTGCCGTAATCTATATTTGGGGTATCATCTGTGAATTCACAGTGAGGGTAAATATTATTCTTCTTCACCTCTTCTCCCACAGTCTTAACCAATCCTGCAATTTTTGATGGAGGAACAAAATTCTTTGTGAGTTCGAGCAGTTCTAGTGGGTAATCTCCGGTTATGTCCAGATTCAGAGCTTCCTTGTCTATTTCAAGCGGATTTATCCTGACGGATAGGACAAGGGGAGCATCCATCATGGAACCACGAGTTGAAGGCAGATATTCTACTGAAAAATTCAATAGGCCATCCAAGAGCAGCATTATGGAATCTTCATCACCATCACAATTTCTCCTCTTGGCCGCATGGAAAAACGGGTGAGCATATCCGGCATTCGCCTTAGTATAACCTATGATCCTCCCAAGGATACCTCCTGAAGTGTGAGGTGCTAGGCCTATGACCAGTTTTCCAATCAGATCTTCCCTGCTGTTGCAGTTATAGTACCTTTCAAGGCCATAGAATTTCTCCAGCAGATCATCCAAGAATTTTGAGACTTTTACCAGATAATCTCCAGCTCTTTCATTTATGACAATATCCTGTGGATAAATCTCAACTATCTGATCTTCTGATACCAGATCGTTTCCTTGATAATCTTTGTAATAGCCCAGTTCACGCGCATTTTCCAGTCCGAGGCCTATCTCATATGGCTTGAAATGTGTCAGGGGTAGGTCGGACATATCATATCTACATGTTCCATCCTTGAATGGAAATACACCATGAACACATCTCAGGATACCCTTCTCCAATGATTCTGGTACGAGATTTGCCGACATTAATGACTTCACACCCCTGAAATCTGGGAGGTCTGATAACCCAAGATTCTCTAACTTTGATGATAGAATGCTCTTGATATTTATGTTAAAGTTGCCAGTTTCCCCGGTAGCGTCAGTTCTGGAGCCGCAGTTGGGGCACCTATATTCATATGTCTCTTCACCACACTCACTGCATTTTCTTATCTGCATCTTTGCCCCTTTCAAGTTCACATATTCAGAAAAGTTTCGCTTGTTCTTCAGAGTCTCCCCAAGCGGGAAGAGAGTGTGCACGGGAGGGTTCATTTCCCTGTGCTGTGCCTTTTCTGGTCTTCCCATCCTTGCCCCGATCCTGGATGGCCCTTTGGCATAAATCGGGAAACCTGCAGCTTCTGAAATTGAGGAAATTATATCGTCCTTTACAGGTAATTTCTTCACATCCTTAATCCGATTATCCGACGCATCCAAACCCAAAGGATATATGAGTTGAAAATAATCTTCAATGGATATCCAGTTCCCTTCGAGCTCATGCTCAATTAATATATCTTCCAGCATCTTCTTGATCAAATTATCCCTTTTAATCAATAACCTGTTTTCAGTAAGGCTCGAGTTATTAAGGATATGATCCCTCAGCTTTATGGCATCATCAATACTGATATCATGCCACAGGAGTGTGAACCTGGGATGAAGCGGAACGTTGAAGTGAGATGAGAAATCAACTGCCTCTCGGGAATTTCTGAAGGTTCTATATGGTATTCCCTTTGATTGAATGATCTTTTTCCACCAGGTTTCAGTAAAGGCTCCGGGAAATAGTGTTTTATTATTTTCCAGAAATTCCCCATAAGAGATCAGTATTTCCCCTAGGTCCAATATCTCTTTTATGTCTCTCTCATATCTTCTGTAATCTTCCATGCTTTCCAGTCTCTTGACGCTTCCGTCCGTCAACAGAACATACGGCGGGTCTATGTTCTCATTGACTGTTATGGCCGCCGCCTTCCCCGGCCTCTCAGTTTTAATCTGTGTTCCAATGGCGATAAATCCATCCAGTACCTTCATGGCCATGGGATGTATGGCAACTGCTGCGAGACCAGTATT
>CAZIOW010000060.1:0-4268 GCA_964541025.1 uncultured Thermoplasmatales archaeon | reverse complement strand
ATTGACATCACCATTAAATAGTTCTTATCATTGTCGATATCGACATATGACTGGATCATACTCCATTAAGATACTAATGGCGCTAGAAAATAACGATCTCACACTTTACAGATTAAGTAAGATCCTGGGATCAAATGGGAAAAGGGTATCTAGCGGAAGTTTGATACCAGCACTTAAAAAATTGGAGAAAACAGGATACATAGAATCAATTAATAATAACAGATACAAGGAATACAGATTGACAGAAAAGGGAAGAAATTATCTTAATTCAATATCCGATGTGAGAGATAAACTAAGAAGGGACCTATTGGAAAGCTTAACAAAGCAGGACCTGCTAAATGATAAGTCAAATGACATACATGATCTCATATTCAATGAAGATCTTTTCATTGATATAAAAAATTTCATAGACAAATACGGACTTGATCTTAATTACATAATCACAAGATCTTTCATACTTTTTAGAAACGGAGGAAATGAAAAGATACAAAGATTCTTTGAAAGTGCAAGGGAGGTTCTTGAATAATGGCCTTCTCTAGGAAAGCAAAGACAACAATTCTCATAATGGCCTTGACAGGCACCATGATTATGTACGTAGAAACTATGGTTACACCTGCTTTGCCCGTTTTATCTAAATTCTTCAATGCAAGCTATGATTCCCTCTCCTGGATAATTACAGCTTATTTGATAAGTGGTACCATATCAGCAGCTATATTTGGAAAATTGGCAGACATATACGGAAAAAAGAAGATATTTGTCACCCTGTCTTTGATATATGCCATTTCAGTTTCATTTGGAGGATTTGCACAAACTCTGGACCAGTTCATAGCAATAAGGGCTGTACAGGGTTTAGGAATGGGAATGTTTCCCGTGGCATTTTCGCTACTGAATGACGAATTGCCAAAGGATGAACTACCTTTGGCACAGGGAATAATATCAGCAACATTCACTATTGGTGCATCAATTGGATTGGTTGTGGGTGCTTGGATCACACAGAATTTCGATTGGCAATGGTCATATCATTCTGCTATTCCTATTGCATTTGGCCTCTGGTTAGCAGCACTTTTCCTGCTCGAAGAATCTCCGTTTAGGAAATCAGAAAGAATCGATTTTGGCGGAATAGCATTGATTTCTATTTTCATAATTTCCATAATATTGGTACTATCTGAAGGAGTATACTGGGGATGGACTTCACCATTGATTCTTTCCGTTCTATTCCTTGGATTCTCAAGCTTGATATTGTTCATATTTTATGAAGCTGTTGTGGAGGAACCGTTTATTAACATATCCCTTTTGAAGACAAAGAACATAATGCTTCCAAACCTCGCTGGCCTTTTCGCATCTGGAGGAATGTTTTATCTTTTCTATACAATACCGCCAATTCTTCAAGACCCAAGCCCTGCCGGATTTGGGAAAGATATTTTTACCTCTGGATTAGTAATGGTTCCAGGGGCTCTCTTCGGAGTTGTGGTAGCCCCAATTGCGGCAACTGTAGTAAGAAAGTATGGTCCAAAAATTTCTGTAATTTTTGGTACAACGATAATGGTTTTGGCATTCTTCCTGCTTTTCTTTAACAGAGGATCAGTTCTAGCTATAACTGAAGATGCCGCATTTATTGGTTCTGGAACATCGTTTGTCTTTGTGGGAATAATAAACACCATCATAATGGCAGCTCCAAGGGCTGATGCTGGCCAGGTGACTGGTATGAATACGGTATTCAGAAATATTGGGAGCAGTCTATCTCCCGCCATTGCTGGCGCCATTGAGACAAATTTTGTAGTGCCGGCAATGGTCGGTATGATTCCTGCTCCATTCTACACTTTGCCCTTTACGCCAATTTATGCCTATTTTCCATCCAGTACGGCCTTTGATTATATTTACATCATCGGTTTAATAACAATGTTGGTTTCTCTAATTTTTACGCTCCTCATGGATAATATGAGGGTTACAGAAAGAAATAAGGTGAGTTTAAATGAATGAAAAATTATTAGGTGGTTTAATAATTGCATTTGTTATTTTGAGTTCTTCGGGATTTGCATATGGGCAGGTCCAATCCACAATGGTTGTCGATAAAGCAAACTGGTTCAGTCTACAAAGTCAGCAACTTGCCGAACCTGGGATGAACTACGTTCCGTTACTTGTTAATTTCATTGTGGAATCTCCCGCTGTTGTTACAAATTTGAACGTATCCATCGACACATTATTTCCAGCTTATTTCCAGTACAGCTACATATATGGCTACAATGGTAGTCATAGAGACTACTACCTGATACCTGAAGCTACGCCTGGAGAGAATTTAACCATTTATCAACTGATTAACATCAGCTATTCTGCTCCAACAGGCTTCTATAGATTCCAATTGAATTACTCATACTCCTCTTCTGGAATTAACTATACTGGAAACACCTCATTTGATGTCCCGCTTCTTGGTTATGCCAAGCCTTTAGTTGCCCAAGCATTCTTCGGCACCCAGAATAAAACTCTTTATGCCACTTCGTTTATGAATAACGTTCCATTTACTGTACTCCTTGAAAATGAGGGAAATTCCCCTGCATTCAATGTAACTGTAAGATATTCACCTACAGCACCCTTATTTGGGCGTAATCAGACAATACCCGTTTCAGCAATACCGGCATATTCTGTGATTCCTTTGACTTTTATGGCAAACATAGGAGCATCCCCAATGTCTATTGAACAAAACTTGCAGGTCATATACAATGATGGAAGCAGGATCAATCTCGCTTTTAACCTTACACTGGCTGGATATTCCTATGTGAAAGTAGCTCAAGCATATATAAATACAAACGATATTTCCCCATCTCCGGGCATGGAAGGTGTTCCTTTAACTGTTTACCTTGAAGATACTTCCATTGTTCCTGTCGTTAACGCAACTGTTGAATTTACCCCAACATATCCTCTTTCAGGCTATACGCAGGAGATTAATGTTCCCGCAATACCTGCATATACTCCAATTTCATTAAACTTCTTCGTAAATATTACTGGCTATCAAGGACTTGCAAATGAAAGCCTCACAGTCTATTACAACGGAACATGGCATCAAATTAGTTTCCAGGTTATTATTTCAGGGAAACCATCAATTAATCTTATTACATTTTACACTGACCCGCCGTGGGTGTATGAGAATGAACAATTCGTTGAATTGAAAGCTGTATTTGTCAATTCTGGCAATGGAATAGCAGAAAACCTCAACATAACTGGAACATCAAAATACTTTACATTGGCCCAAAATTACTTCACTTTCCCTAAGGTATTGCCTGGACAACTGGTCAACTTAACATTCCTCTTCTCCACCGGAAACTCGTCAGGCATATTCCCCATAACCTTGAATACAACTTTTGGAACATACATACTAAATATAAAGGTACTGGAGACCCCTTCATTGAATTTCACTGATAGCATCCCCACCATATACCCTGGCTCTAATAAGAATCTCTTCGTATTCCACCTGACAAACACAGGGAATGTTGCCATCTATGACATTAACATCCATATCCTCACACCTGACGTTTTTTATATTGATATACAGTCATCTAATGCGCTCGGTGCACTGACCGCCAATAATATAACCTTTGGTAGCCTGAATCCGGGACAAACCATAATTATAACCTTTTTGATCGATGTTAGATCAACAACCTCTTTAGGAGATTATCCTTCGCAGCTCTTTGTTTCATACAGGCTCAATAATTCTCCTTATCAGTTCTTCAAGGTATTCAATTTCGACGTGAATGTTAACTACACCGGTATTCAGAAAATAACCTCTGGATATTATCTTCCTGAAATCATAATTGCCATAGCTGCTGTCCTAATTGTGGTATTTTCCACCGTGATTATAAGAAGAAGGAGAAGAAATAAAAAGTAAATTTATTTTATTAATTTATTGAGTGTATAATTTAATATATTTCCATATTTCCCATAATTTATTTCAGCATCTGTATCCAGTCTCAATTTTCCATTAAGTGATATTTCGTCAGAACCCTTTATGGTAATTTTGACCTGGGTTCCAGGTTTTAGCTCTTGTATTTCTATTTGAACAGTTTCGTCACCCTTGATCTTAAGACCTGTTGTTTTCGCTTCAATAGGGAGAATTCCCATTGATGCAAGATTGCTCCTGTGTATCCTTTCAAAACTTTCCGCTATTACGGCCCTTACTCCCAGAAGATATGGAGCCTTTGCGGCCCAATCCCTGCTACTCCCGGCACCATACATCTTTCCGGCTATTACCACCAGATCTTTGCCCTCTTCCTTAT
>CAZIOW010000059.1:2300-4272 GCA_964541025.1 uncultured Thermoplasmatales archaeon | reverse complement strand
ACGTATTTAATAGGTCTGCCGTCATCATCAAACCATCTGTTCTCTCCTTCTTGTTTCCTGAGTTCCTCTTGAACTTCTTGTTTAAATTCTTTCTCAGCTTTATCGTCCTCTGTCACTTCAGTTCCCTCCTTATTAATTTTGCAGCTGTTTTGATGTCAAGATCATATTTTTTATTGGCTACTTCAAGCACTTTCCAGAACTTTTTACCCCTCAAGGCACCGTGCACTGCTTCCGAACAATCAATTATCCCTTCACTGACTGCTATCCATTCTAGGACAGACCCGCCTGAATCATGGCGGAAGCAATGCCAGACATTTTTTGATATATCCACGGAGAGATTCATGCCCGTTTCACTCCCATGTACTGGATGCGGTCCCTGATACTGATTTCCTGAATGTCTGAACTTGCTGAGGTCTATCAGGTCTGCAAGGGATACCCACGCTGCGTTTCTTTTCTCGATTATCGACTTTTGCCCTTTTTCAGTAGTTTTAAGATCTCTATCAGCTCCTCCTTTGTTACTGCCCTTATGGGATATCCCGATCTCCTGAGACCATAAACTGTCCCATTCGGATGGATGCTCCCTGGACCGACTGCATAACCGTTTAATCCCTTGATGTAACCTCCGTCAATGAGAGGTATGTTCCGTATTGGTGGGTCTAATATGACATAAACATATTGCCTGTGACCTTCTCTGCCCGTGGAATACCAAAAGGTAGATAGTTTTTCATCCAGGACTGTTTGAATCTCCCCCGTATCCGCATCAACGAAGCAGCAATCCCCATTAGGACAAAATATCCCAAAGTTTCCTCCACTCCATATCCAATCGTCTATGATCTTGTCGTTAAACGGATAATTCCTAATGGTACTCCATCCTTTCTCCAATGGTTCCTTTCGCCTGGGTAGAAGCTTTATACACCTGAAGCGTGAATCTGTAAAGAGTATTCTGTTTTCTTTTATCGGAATGTTTTTAAACTGAGAATCTATCCCTATTTTGTCATGTAGGGTATTTCTTTCTTTACCCATAATCCTTTATCCCTCCCTTTTTTGTAAGAATGGCAATAAGACGTCCATTTTTGCAACAAGGTCTTCTCGAGTAATTTCTTCTGGAAAACTATGAATTATGGTTTTTATAGGCCCTTCCTCCATTTTGGCGGCTATTTCTTTCAAAGGTCTTGTGGACATCATACTTCCACCTTTGATGGCACAATTCGCAAGCTACCATCCTTCAAAAGCTGAATTTCTATTACAGAGCTTGGTCTTATTCCATTTGCCTTAAGGAATTCTGGAGGTATCGTAATCCAGGAAGAATTTCCGTGAATTCTTAGATATCTTTTCCAGCTCAACATTATATCTCTTTTTGTTTTCATAAATGTATATTACGAAGTGCCTATTATCTAAATTTAAAAGAAAGTTATTTTACGCTTTCTTTCCTAAAATAAGAATTATAAATGATTTTTTGAGTGATAAAAAAGTAAAGTATTAAATCATCAATAGTATATTCATATAATGATATCACATAGAGGTGCTGGGAAACATGAGGCAAGGGATCTGATAAAGGCCAAAATAATTTTTTATTTGCTTTTGAATAACAAACCAGTTCACGAACGTGATCTTAAGATAGCGTTCAAGAATAAGTATAACTTGAGCAGGGAGAGTATGGTTTATCATCTTAAAGACAAGAAAAATGGTCTTATAACAAGGCCTAAGGATAAAAGCATACTATCGAGGGTCTCCAATGGTTATCTCACAGTTAATAAGAAATCTGGGAAGGCTCTTACTAGCATTATAAAAACAATGGAAAAGGATGATGAACTTGGGAAAAAGGTTGAGTACGCTATTGACAGAATGTTTCTAGAGGCATTTGTCTCCCCATTTGGAGATGTTGGAAGGTTTTCAACGAGATTCCTTGAATTCATCTTGAAATACCCTCAAGTGAAGATTCTGATTTTAAATCAGAGAGCAGAAAATCTTG
>CAZIOW010000059.1:0-2273 GCA_964541025.1 uncultured Thermoplasmatales archaeon | reverse complement strand
ATGAAAAAGAAGAAAGACAATACATCTCCAAGGGAAGAGGAAAATGATAGAAAATCTGATTTAAGAATTCAAGACTTATTCTCTAACTTAGATTACTACAGAATGCAGGGGTATCTCAAGGCTATTATGTTCAGAATTTTCTTTCAGACCATTATTACGTGCAGGAGTATCTATAACGAAACTGTTTATCTGTTTTCAGCAGAGGAACTGGAACAGTTTAGGAATATTATCCACTCTGAACTTATTAACCCTAAGGTCTACAGCCTGAATTTCTTCGGCCTACACAATCTCAATGGTAAACCTCGTGTTATTCGAATAAATAAGAAGTACGAGAATTATGCCTCCTACGAAGGAAAAATTTGGGCTATTATTCATCTGGAAGGAGAGCATCTGAGCAATACATATTTTATTGAGAGGGAGAATCTGAAAAAATTCCTTAACGATCTTCTGTCTCAGGTCAAATTTAAAAATATGGATAATGAGACAAGAAAATGGATGGATCATCTGATCAACAGGATAACTGAAAAATCTATAGGAATGCTTGAGAGAGTTGGCTCAATTAAAAGAGATATTAGCCAGTTTAGATTATATCTGTTAGATAATGGAGATTATGAAAGAATATCCTTCCTAGAAAACAAGGCTCTCATAAAGGAAAAAATTGAATCTGACCTTGACCAAATAGATTTTCTGAGAATACTAGAAAATTTTGCTGAGGAAATAAGGGGGGAAGTGGATCTGAAATTCAAGATAGCGTATATATTGAAGGTCAAGACTATAATCAGGATACTTGAGAAAGCGGGTTCGTCTGAGGACAAAAAATTTGAAACATTATCGCATCTCAGTTTCTATGATCTTGTAATGTTTATGAGGAATAACAATGAGATTTTAAAATTTTTAAATGCAGATATAAGCAGTGAAATTATAGCTGATTTCTTCAAAACGTTACTCCATGAAATATATAGTAACTCAACAATGGATTCATCAATGAATCCAGATAAGAGAATACTGGATTTGACTTACATTTCAAATTTTACAACAATCAAGGAGATTATGAGTATTTTTTATGAGGTAGTAAGCAACCTCATGAATTTATCACTTGCCAATAATAGACAGGAGAGGAAAAATGACCCTTACGATGTCCTCTACAATAAAATTACACGCATCCATGAAATAATCGAATCATTTCAAGAAATAATTGATCTCAATATCACGGATGCAAAGGACGGAAAAAACATTACTTACAGATACAGAAAAAAAATGGGTTTGGATATCCACGATTATTACGCTAACTATGAAGACCTACTAATTTTTCTAGAGGATGAAGACCCTGATGAACTCCTGTACAAGGATCTAAATCAAGAATGATTTTTATTTTTCAATATTCAGATAATATTATATTATTAAAAACGTTCTTTCTTTAAATACCAAAATTAAAAATATATAGGATACGCTTACAAAATACAAACGGGCCCGCCGGGATTTGAACCCGGGATCACTGGCTTAGAAGGCCAGTGCCTTATCCAGACTAGGCCACGGGCCCAGGATTATAATCGAGATATCTTCCCTTATATTATATTTTTCAGCTCGAAAATTAGTTGATCAGCTTTTAAAGGAATCACTAAAAAAGAATTTATTACCGATTAAACTTTCAACTGATATATTTGTTGCTGGCAGTGGCAAGGCACGCAGAGACAGATTCGAACGTCATGAAGCTATGGGTGAGTGATGCTGATTATCCAATTAATGAAAAGGGGAAAAATCAGGCCAGAAAGCTTGCTGAAATTCTTAGACCTTACAACTTTGAATACATTATAACGAGTGACAAGAGAAGAGCAATTCAAACAGCAGAGATTTTATCTGAGACTCTCAATATCCCAATACTGAAGCATGATCCTGATTTCAGAGATAGGTATTATGGGGAAGTTGAAGGACTTACCTCCAAGGAAATAATGGAAAGGTTTGGGATTGAAATGAAAAATTCACTAAATGAGGAAATTGACTTTCTAAAGGGGACGGAGACTGTTCATCAGCTTGAGGAAAGGGTAAGGAAATCAATAAATTCTCTTGTCAAAGATTATGGGAATAGAAGGATCATTCTTATTACTCATGGAGCATTTGCAAGGATGTTTTACAGGATTTACCATGGAAATGATTATAAGATTTACTTTTACAACTGCAGTAATGCAATTTTTGACTGCGGAGAAACGGGATGTACAACAGTGCGAGATATTGTAAATATCGATGAGGATGACGGCTCTTGAGAATAATTAATC
>CAZIOW010000058.1:0-4303 GCA_964541025.1 uncultured Thermoplasmatales archaeon | reverse complement strand
CCAAGAGCAACTCCAGTATAAGGGGAAGAAGGAACTGGAGGGAGATCATAAGGCGTTTTCATGGATGACCCCATGAGCTACCTCAGGGAATACTTCAGGAGAAATGCTTCTGAATCAGGCTTTTCATCAGACAAGAGAGCGATGGGAGGCCTGATCTATCAGAGGAGAAAGGACAGAAAAGAAACATCTGGGTTCTGCAAGGGGCTCATTCACAATTTGATGTTATTGCACAGCTAGAGGGACTTATGTCCCAATGTCGATATGGCATATCGATAATCATAAGGAAAAAATCTTAAAGAATCTAGAGATGATTAAGAAATTTGGAAAAATTAAATATATTCGTCTCCATCAGCTTCGTTCTTTTCTATTGGTTCGGGCATAATCTGCTCCTTATCCTTCTGTTTGAAAACTTTTTTAATTAATGGATGCGGTTTATCAGATGGCTCATATTCTACAACCTTGGGCTTGACAGCTTCCTCGTCCTTATGTTTTGGATTTCTGGATTGTAAAAGACTTTTCCTTTCATTGTCAATGGTCAGCAATTCTGACATAGCACCTCCCATAAACCCGAAAGCAATTAGTACCGCCCAATTTGGAGGAATTTCCATCAGATATAAGTTGAAATTTGTCAGAACAAGTTTTATTGAAATGATTAGCCATCCGAGGTAAGGTGATAACCTAGAGACTGAATATATCAATGTAGAATCAAAATAGGAATTTATATAAGATGGGACTTTAACCAAATTATAGGTAAGAATGACGGAGATAACACCAAATGTCAATGATACTATAAGGGTAGTTAAAAGACCCTTCCATTTATTGCCCGCAGCTCTTCCGGAAACATATCCAGATATCATTGGTCCGAATATGGGAAGCCACCATAGCAATATAGTTGATGCATACGCTATAATTAAGGATGATTTCAAGGAATAATGCCCGGATTCCCTATATCTATTTCCTGTGACTCTCCATCCATGGATAGTTATTAATGACATATGTCTGACAATAGTCATACAACTATAAATACTTTTTGAATATAGAAAATCCAGTTAATAAATAGCATGTCTTCAAGCCATAATGCCTCTATTTATCGATTATGTTCCATAAACAGGTATTCTATGAGATCCCATGTAAGGGGTCAACATATTTAAATTCTTAATCATAAGCTAATATTAATTAAGACATCTATAACTCCCGAATGTTAACATATTTTAGAGCCGAGCAGATTTGACTGCATATTTCAGAAATAACCACATCTCTCTTTTATTTGTCCTTTATGGAATGACCGAAGATCAGTGCAATATCTCCGAATTCATGATATTGGAATCCCCAGCGCTCAGCCATTGTATAGGCTTCATTCAAACGTTCTTTTGGCTGAAAGGCTTCCAGCATCCTAATATGACTTCCGTCATACTCGTGCATTCCGGTGATTATAGCATCCACCATTAGCGGGGTATGAGAACCATCAATGTAAATCTCTGTAGTACCAGTAATTGACCCGTCACTTCCAGTTGGGAGCGAGACTGTAACTAAATTCGTTTGTTGTAAGTTATAAAGAGCGAATGATTCAAGTGCTCTGACAACAGTTGTTCCTACTGCAATTACTTTTCCTCCCCTTGATCTTGCATTATAGATATCCCTCAGAGTTCCCAATGGAATTGAAAATCTCTCTGGAAGGAGCCTCCTCTCATCTTTGAACTCAGTATATTCTACTGACCCAATGTTGCAGTGCAAGGTAAGTTCCGCAATGCTAACTCCTTTATCCTTGATGCTTTCCACAACTTTTGAATCGAATGGGTAGGATGCTGATGGGAGCTCAACGCTTCCCGGAATCTTATAGAAAATTCCATCGAAATATTCCTCCGGCAAAGGAAATAGGATGTGATCGTATCTGATATATTTCCCAAAATCCTTCAGAATTGAATCTATACTGCTTTCCTCTGTTTCTAGTTCTGCCCACCAAAATCTTTGGAACGTTTCATGCCTCTTGATGAGCCTTACATTGTAATTTGTCCCAAGAATAGAAAATGAAGTATTGTAGTTAATTCTCGAACCAAATTCCTTTGGTCTGACCTCTACCAGAAACTGCCTTCCCCTTCTGTCGGTACCTATATTCAAAGTTGCAAATCTCTGAAAGTCTTCTGAATAAATTTCAAGGCTAGATGGCACGATTTTACTATTGTTGAATACGAGAATGTCTCCAGGTGAAAAATAATTAGAAATATCATTGAGTTTTGATTTAGATATGGACAAATCCGAAAGCACAAGGAGCTTTACATCGGATCTCTCATAACCATATAGCTGTCTGGGTAAGTGTGCCTCATAAAGCGCTTTCATTTACTTCCCTCCTGGTCTGTTATTTTCTCGAATAGCTCTCTTGCAGCGATTATTGGATCCTTTAAATCCGATTTATCATCTGGGAGGGCAGCATGATGCATAGGTGTGTCCATATCCCCAGGGTCAAAGGAAAATGCAGTTATTCTCCTGGAAACGACCTCCTTATCAAGGATCTTAATCAGCATGTCAAATGCGACTTTTGAAGAAGAATATGCGCCCCATCGTGGATATGGGGTAGTAGCAGCATCAGATGTTATGTGGACGATTTTCCCTCCATCTCTGAGTAAAGGTAGTGCCATCCTCAAGAACTGGAAGTTTCCGAAGAAATTGACCTCGAAAGTCATCCTAAGATCTATAATATTTAGGTCGGAAATTTCTCGTAGTGGTATTGGCCCGAGGGTGGCTGCGTTCAAAATTAGGATATCGATCCTGCCGAAACTCTGCTCTACTTTCTTTAAGAAGAAGGCGATAGAGGAGTCTATGCTTATATCACAGATATCTGCAAGCAAATTAGGGTTTCCTTCGGAATTCAATTTGTCTATTACCGCTTTTCTTCTTCCACATGTTGCTACCTTCCAGTTGTTTTTTAAAAGGAGTTTAATCCTGAAGTACCACCTGTTATAACTGCGACCTTTTTTTCATTCATATTTTTCTTATTGTGTCCCCTTTTATAAATAATTTTGTTTATAAACTTTATAAATTCAAAACATTTATTAGCTTCAATTTGATCAAAATCCTATGATATCTGAGACAGAAAAAGTGAATTATCCAAGTGAGACCATGATTTTAATAAGCCTGAAGAATCACGACGGACAGTCGCTGGATGATCTCTCAAAGGCCATAGGTATCTCGAGAATGGCTGTTTTAAAACATCTCCAGGTACTTGAAAAGAGAGGAGTTGTGGAGCGTAGAATCGTCAAGAAGAATGTAGGGCGCCCATACTTCAGATTCTATCTCCTGAGAGACTCTTCCTACGCATTAGGTTCCTCTGGTGACATATTACTAGATTCCCTTCTTGCCTACATTGAAGAAACAGGAAGAAGGGAAGTAATAGTGGAATTTTTGAAAAAAAGATACTCAGAATTAGAAGCTTACTACAGAAGCAAACTTTCGGGAACGATTGGCAAAGAAAGGATAGAAGCACTAACACGATTAAGACAGCTGGAAAACTATTTCCCAGAACTTAGAAAGGCACAAGGATCAAAATATGAATTGCTGGAATTCAACTGCCCAATTTACACCATATCTAAGAAGTTCTCCGAGGCCTGCGATCTTGAGAGACTGCTGTTTCAAAATGTACTAAATATGAAGGTCGATACTAAGCACACACAGATTAATGGACACGGTACCTGCAGGTTTCTCATTGATAAAGGTACCAGATAGGATTATGGCAACATTAAAACAGTTAATGCAATCATGATCACCTCTGTCGTGCAATTCTAACGACTTGGATGTAAGAGTATTTAAGGGCCTCTAGAGTTGATGATGTTTCAAAAGAATCTGCGTTCTCAGTTAATACTCTGGCTTTTTCATAATAGACCAGCATATGAGGCAGAGAATAAACATAACAGGCGGCCTTCTGACTTAGCTGAACCTATTCTCAGTAGAAGGAACAGAATGTGAACTTTTAATCATTTCAAAGAAGCTAATACAAGGAAGCTTATATAACTGTGGCAAGTCTATCAACGCAGATTTAACGCATTAGTATGCGAAGAAAATCAAATATTCCTTGACGTTTTCATGGATGTGACTGTGGACTTTGGAACTTACAGGAAACACGGCGAGAAAGCCTCGCTTTTCAAAGCGGGGATGAATCGCTGAAATATTGATTAATGTGTTTTCATATAGAGATTGGAGCGTATTGCTCCCTCGTCTGGACAGGGCGAGTATATGCGTGAAATGGTTGCCGTGAGGCAACCTATACGCAGAACCCTCGCACTTTAGTGCGGGGAGTATGTCAGCATCA
>CAZIOW010000057.1:0-4310 GCA_964541025.1 uncultured Thermoplasmatales archaeon | reverse complement strand
ATATGGGATTCCTCCTGTAATGGTTCGTGTCGCGTTGCTGTACTCAACCTTCAGGTTTGATACATTGGCCTTTCCAATGAGCTCGCAGTAAGTCCCATCCTGTGCATAGAAGTACTCAGTACCAAATGTCCAGGTCATGGTGGTGTTGGGCAGGAAGATAGCATCATACATGCCGCTGTTGCCTGTGACTTGATAATTTGCAGTATCAAAAGACAGATTGGGAGTCTCATAGCCATTTGCGCTCGAAAGGAAGTTGCTGTTTGTCGAAGTGACTCCCCCGAACTCGAATTTCGCGCTGAAGGAAGCAGATGTCCATGAAAGACCTAGTTCCTCATTGCCTGGTTCTTCGGTTGAATTTATAAGGTATACTGGGAACCATCCTTCCTCCTTATGTGGTTCTCCCCAGACAATCTGGGTATCTCCAGGCGGGCATGGTCCGGGACCTATGACACCAGGGGGAGGCATACCCGGAGAGGATGATGAGTTATTCAGGATAGGTACTGTTGTCAGGGGGTGAGTGGTATCAATTGTGAAATTGCTTATGAATACACGTGATGAAAGATTGGGGGAATATGGATTGAATGCTATGTTGTTGTAATATTCATACAGGTCTATGAAGGAACCGTTTATCCTGGTATAAGTCACTATGAGGCTCATTGTTGGTTCACCTCCATACTTGCCCTTCATGTATGTTTTCCATGCATTGGCAACAGTCGTGAAATTGGAACCTATTGATATTTTCTGGTTCCATTTTACCGATGCATCGTAAAGATTTATGGTCTCACCGTTGCCGTGTTCGGAGGGTATCCATACTGATACGTCTGCGGTGAGGTTGTCCCTCATAGGTGATAGGGAGGACCCATTATAGCTTCTAGCCAAAATATCTATGTATGGTCCCGGCAGTTGATGTGAATATTTTTTCTCAAATACTCCAGAATAAAATGAAGCTGCAAATGCTGAGGACACAACAATGACTAAGACGATTGCAATAACAATAGTCTTCTGCATAAATCCCCATTGAGATTCTTATATATATATATTGCACCAATATTTTTATGCACGGTCTGTGGATGCGATGGACTTATTGTACTACTTGACATACGACTCATTTACAAAAGTGAAATAAGAGGGAGGTGGAAAAGAAGTCACTCCTGTTTTTCACAGAACGTGATGTCGAGTGCCTTTTCTTCTATCTCCCTTTCTATCTCCTCTAGGAAAGAATCCAGAGAGACCCCGTTCTTCTGCCTGTTCTTCCTGTCCCTGACTGATATTGATTTCCCTGCCACTTCCTTCTCCCCGATTATAATGGTATAGGGTATCTTTTCGCCGTGGGTGTTCCTTATTTTCTTGTTGATCGTTTCAGATGATAGGTCTGAGTCCACCCTGATATTTCTCATCGACAGAATATCCACAACCTTCCTTGCATATTCTTCGCTTCTCTCTGTCACATTGATCACCTTCACCTGGATCGGAGAGAGCCAGACGGGGAAAGCGCCAGCAAAATGTTCAATGATCACTCCCATGAATCTGTCGAGAGACCCGTAAATTGCCCTGTGAATCATGATGGGTTGCTGCGGGTTATCCTTTTCATCTGTGTACCTCAGGTCAAAATGATCTCGATCAGGCATGAAGAAATCAAGTTGGATTGTTGATAGCTGCCAGTACCTTCCTATTGCATCCCTCACATCAACATCTATTTTGGGCCCATAGAATGCGGCCTCACCTTCCTTGATTTCATAAGGTATGTTTCTTCCTTCCAAACTCTTCTTGAGTGCCTCTGTGGCCCTATTCCATACCTCAGTTGAACCGGTAAACTTTGAGGTATTGTTCTCGTCGCGGGTACTCAATTTGAATCTGAGTTCCTTTATTCCGAAAGTCCGGTTGTAGACCTCTTTCACAATATCTATCAGTATGCCCACTTCTTGCTCCACCTGATCAAGCCTCACAAATGCATGTCCATCGTCCTGAGTGAGGGACCTCACTCTCAAAAGCCCGCTGGTCACGCCAGACTTTTCGTACCTGTA
Organism: uncultured Thermoplasmatales archaeon; assembly: GCA_964541025.1. Taxonomy (GTDB): domain Archaea; phylum Thermoplasmatota; class Thermoplasmata; order Thermoplasmatales; genus JAGDXO01. The sequence goes on along the minus strand of CAZIOW010000057.1, from coordinate 2,286 downwards.
CACAGTGCCAAATTCACTGAACTTGACTGGCAGGTCCCTGTAGCTCCATGATTTTCTTTGGTATATCAGGATATGCCCTGGACAGTTCATGGGCTTCATTCCGTAGTCTTCGTCCTCAATTTTCATCAGGAACATGTTCTCCCTGTAATGTGACATGTGACCTGACTTGTCCCACATTTGATCGGACCCCATTTTTTGAACTTATAATGTTAATTATTGTATGATTTTTCTAGCGTATGATAATGTCGTGGATTCTGTGTTAAGTCAGAGGAACCTGTTCCTTAACATTCTTGTTATTTATCTTATCGTTCAAATAAGTTGCCAATCGGTATATGGAAACTTTCTTCATCAAACTCAAAAATTTTGAGATATGAGATTCGTTAGTGAAAAAGTATTCATTAAATTCTATGCAAGCTCATATATATTTTCATATGCTAAATTACGTAGTTACTTAATCGTCTTAATCAGTTTGAAAACCAGAATAAATAAAATGCATTATTATCATTGTAATTAATTACTAACCAAGCACGAAAGATTTTATCTTTGGTTTTGTGGACATTTCAATAATACTCATAGTAAAAATGAAATCATGTAACGCTATTGAATTTTTCTCTTTCAATGTCATTACTTACCTTACAACCCTACAACACTTTTGGGAACTTAAAAGGCTTTTAATTTAGGATCGAAATATTCGACGTACCAGTTGCTTAGAGCAACGGTGCAATTGTACATGAAAGGAAAATTAAGGGGATTGCCCTTTAAACTGCTTTTAATAATATTTGAATTCTTAGTCTTGTTTTCATGATAATTTGCTGTCTTAAAAATTGTCTACATATGGAACTAGCATAGGATTTGCTATAGCCTGTGTTACAAATATTATTGTACTGTTTCTTGAAAGAGTTACCAAAAAATGAAGGAGGTCATTTCAGAGATTATTAAATTACTATGTTAGGAATTATTAATGTAAGAAAGATCATTGGGTCCCAATTTCCAGCCCATGGCTCCAATAATTTCCTTAATGTGTTCTAGTCTCTCGGTTTTTGGAATTGGAATCACAGGCTCTTTGTTGAGTAGGAAGTTTAAGGCAATTTGAACTGGAGTTTTCCCGATTCTTTTTGACAATTCAATAGGAACAGAAGGGCTCCCCTTTTCAATTGGGGTATAGGCTAATATTCCTATGTTTTCCCTTTGACAATAAGGGATTATATCTTTCTCCGGAGCTCTTTTCGAAAGGTTATATTCAATCTCGTTGAATACTATGTCAGTTTTCTTCAATGCACTCCTTGCATGTTCCATCTGTTCGACCGTAAAATTGCTCACTCCTATATAATTGGTAAACCCTTCAGTATATACCGTTTCAAAAATTCTTACTTGATCCTCTATTGTCATCTGATCGTTTGGCCAATGAATCAGAATAAGATCAGCTTTATCAATTCCCATTCTTTTCAATGAGTTTCTCGCTGATTTTATAACCTTTTCTCTCTGGGTTAAATTTTTAGGCCAAATCTTTGTGATGATGAATAGCCTGTCCCTGCCAACGATTTTAGCAATTTTTCCTACAAAATCTTCAGTATTATATATTTCAGCAGTATCTAAGAGATTTATGCCCTTCTCAATGGCATATAAGAAAGCTTCTTCTGCTTTTTTATAATCTCTTAGTCCATATGTTCCTAAGCCTATGGATGAGAGGGGCTTATCTATAAATTTGAACCTTTTATATTCAACTTTTTCTGTCATTGCATCCACAGATTATCTAACTACTCCAAGATTAATTATTTTTTTATGCTTTACGTCCAAGTTGATTTTACAAAAATAATGAATCATTAAATTATTCAAACATATAGATGGATTTATAAGCTGGAGTATAGTATTTTTGCCTTACGAGCTATGATTGATAATCGGGGAGATAATATCATACATATGGGGATAATTTAATTTACTTGTCATTGAGATAAAATACTTTAAAAATGAGTGGCAAAAATATAAGATCGTTTAATATAATTATTTCTCTCTTCTCTTTTTCTTACAATCAATTAATTAATTAATTTAATAAATTCGAGGTACAGCTCTTGCGAGAACTAGTATTTTTGCAGGTTTTATATTTTTTTAATAAAATGGCATACTCTCAAATTTATTAAAAAAATTCCAAGGGGGTATATTTTCCTAATTCGCTAAGCATGAAAAATTCATAGATGCAGTATTTTCCACGTTCCCTGGTCACAGAAAGCATACTTCGCAGGTCTGGCAGGGCATCCAATATTCAGCCACTTCCTCCCGACTTTAAAA
>CAZIOW010000056.1:0-4820 GCA_964541025.1 uncultured Thermoplasmatales archaeon | reverse complement strand
GATTTGAACCCGGGGCATGAGCTTGGCAAGCTCGCGTGTTACCAGGCTACACCACGCTCGCTAATCCTTTATAGATACAACAATAAAAATCTAACTACCTGTTAGAGTCACGTCACTAATAAGTTCCAGTACATTAGAAAGCTCCGGCGTCAGCTGTTCCGATATGCTGACTATGAAGAGTTTAGTGTCACTTGGCCTAAGCATTGTTATCAACACATGGAAGAACTCGCTTAAAATATTTAGATCGTTGTGAATTGCAAGCGAATTAGCCGAATCCATAACTATGAACGCAGGTTGATTGTTAGTGACCTTTTGAAGATACTGTACCTTTATTATAAGGGTCTCAAGCATAGTTGGGGACTCAACGACAATAGTCTTATCATCATTCTGTGAACCGAATGAATAAGCTGTACTATCTATGAAGTAAGTATTGTCTAGATTCTGTCCGTAACTTTCAATAACTTTCTTCAATATTGAGGAGGGTATAGTTATTGATATGTAAAATAGGTATGCTTTTTTTTCATTTGCAGAACTTATGATTTCCATTATGTTTTTGAAATATTCTTTGAGGTTGGATTTTATCAAAACAACGCCATTATCCTCTGCAGTTTGCAGGATAATATCTTTTGTTATCATTGACTATTCACCGTCCCTCCTTTCAACAAAGGAGATATCAGTATACCTATCGTCGTAATATCCATCACATATTCAGCTCTAGAATGTGACGTACCCCTCATTTTTATAATTTGCAAAGTTCTGAGGAGATCTCCTCTCCTTTTCAGATTTCCCAGTAAAATTATTCCATCAGCAACAGCCTCTTCAACTCCATACTGTGAATATCCTTTTGCGGATGGAAGAAGTTCTGATACAAGTATTGCAGTTGTTTTATTCTCATTTACCTTCTTCTCAAGTTTCAGTATGAAATCCCTAATTTTCTCCTCAGTTCTCAATCTATAGCATATTGATGTTAATGAATCAACAACAAGCCTCTGTATATTGTCCTTTTCAATCTTATCCCCTATAAAATTCACTATTCTATCTATGTCTTCACTCTCAAATTCCATCCTTTGGAATCCAAGTTCAGTGTATATGTTAGGTATATCTATGATCTCTATCATATTATTGTCAAAGTATTCCTGTTTAAAAAAGCCGAATGGAACCATATTTTTAATAACATTCGTACTTATTTCTGTGGCTGAAACATATAAACCTTTTTCATTTTTCTCTGCACCTCTGATCAAAAATTCAAGACTTATAGTTGTTTTACCTGTACCACATGATCCACTCACGAGGACAGAATTTCCTCTGGGAATTCCGCCATTTAGCAGGGCATCAAGACCAGAAATACCAGTTGAACATCTATAACCTAAATCCACAGTCAGATATTGTAAATACCATATTAATATTTCATGCTCTGAGAATATGTTTTAAAAGAAAATGTATCGTTATCATAAGAGGTTTCCGAATATCCAAAAGTCTTTTAGTATTGTAATCATAAAACTATGGGCCCTTGGGGTAGTTAGGATCATCCTTCTGGCCTTCGGAGCCAGAGACTCGGGTTCAAATCCCGGAGGGCCCGTTGACTTATTCATTAGAAAGTACTAAGGAGCCTAATCAATAAAAAAATTAACTCATGAAATTTCCTGCTTCATAGAATGATAAATTACATTTGACTATTTTAAATAAAGATATTAATAAAAATATTTTATTTTGAAGATGATTTTTAATTTCATTTTGTCATTTTCAGAAAATCAAGATTGTTGGAATATATTTTTGAGATTAAGATATCTATTTTAGATTTAACTTCTTCTATGGTTGCACCATTAATATTTATATGACCAACTTTCCTCCTCGGATTTGAATTCTCCTTTCCATACCAGTGAACATTTCCCATTCCTAGAACTTCGGATGGAATGTTTGCCTTCCCAAGTATGTTGACCATCCCAAAAAAATTTTGAGTCCTTGTGGAACCGAGACCGATGCCCGCAATCGCCCTGATATGATTTTCAAATTGCGAAGTAAATGAAGAATTGAGGGTATAATGTCCGGAATTATGCACTCTGGGAGAGAACTCATTTATCATTACCGTACCATCCTTGCTAAAGAATTCAACTCCCATAGTTCCTATATAATTCAGTTCATTCAAAAGCTTTTTTGCAACCTGAACTTCACCATTATCTTCTATCTCACCATAATTATATATAAGGATGCCATCTTTATTGTAGTTAAATGAAACAGGGTAGCTAACTAAATCTTTTGAATCTCTCGCAACAATGACTGAACTTTCGTAATCAAAATCAACAAATTCTTCTACAACCAATTTGTCCTGTATTTTTTTAAGTCGATCCAACTGTTCACTTCCCCTTACATAGATCTGACCCTTCCCATCGTATCCACCCTTTGTTCTCTTCACTACAGCCAATCCATTGAACTCATCCCTGATAATTAGTGATGCGTCCATACCATTTTCAGCAATCCTGAAACGTGCAACAGGAAGGCCCTTTGATGCCAAGAATTCCTTTTCCCTGTCCCTTTCAATCTTAAGCCAGACTGACTTGTAATTGGGATATAGTTTCCCAGCATCAGATGCAGCAATCATTGCTTCCTCGTTTCCCTGTTCAAATTCAAAGGTTATAATATCAGATTCATCCAGAAAATTCCTTATCTCTTCAAATCCATAGCATGTTGTAAATCTGCAGACATAATCATTTTTATTTCCCAAAACATTGAATTTCAGACCAATCTTCAAACCCTCAAAGACCATCATCAATCCAAGCTGTCCGCTTCCTATTATTCCAATTTTCTTATCAGATGGTAGATGAGAGAACATCTTTCTTCATATCCTCCATAAACGCCTCGAGTTTATTAGTCAGTTCTTGATTGTTAAGAGAGAGGATTCTTATTGCCAGCAGGGCGGCATTCTTAGCACCCCCAATTGCAACAGTTGCAACCGGGACTCCGAAAGGCATCTGTACTATTGACAAGAGTGAATCAAAGCCATTTAGGTTCTTCGATGGTATTGGCACCCCAACAATTGGTATTGTTGTGAATGAGGCAGTCATTCCTGGTAGATGTGCCGCCCCACCCGCTCCTGCAATTATGATCTTTATTCCATTCTTTTTGGCATTTTTAGCATATTCCATCATAAATTCTGGAGTCCTGTGAGCAGAGACAACCATTTTCTCGTAAACTATACCAAATTCTTCAAGCACAGCAGCGCATTCCTTCATGTATTCCCAGTCATTTTTACTTCCCATTATAATAGAAACTTCTGGCATAATATCGATTATATTATCAATTCTATCCTTTATACTTTTCTTATGAATATTTTAAGGGGTAAGTATGGCAATATACATTCAACACTCATTTAGTGAATTATCCCTTAAATATTTGAAAAAATTAACCGTCATATGGAAAAATATGACCTAATAATTGTCGGCGCCGGCATTACGGGGCTATCTACCGCTTATCACATACTCGATGAAAACAGGGATTTGAAAATAAAGATCGTTGAAAGGGCACCTACATATGCACAGGGGAATACAGCGAAAAGTGATGCAGCCTTTAGGGATATTTTTACTTCTGATATAAATTACAATTTAAGTTCGTCCTCAATAAATTTTTACAGGCACGTGCAGGAAGATATGAAATTCAACCTGGGAATGAAATTCAACGGATACCTGTTCCTTCTGGACAAAAGAAATATGGAGTCTGAAACAGTTAAACAGATAACGAGAAAGACGAACTCAGAATTGATAGAAGAAGAAGTCATATCTGAAATGGGATTCAGTACAAGAATAAATCAGGAAGTTTCAAGTATAATGAATCTTAGGAATATAGCAGGGGGGCTTCTGGGAAAGAATTGCGGAATACTGGAACCTGATCTGATATCCTCATTTTACGAATCAGAGCTTAGGAAGATGGGTGCAGATTTCAGTTATAATACTGCTGTTAAAAAACTATCACTGGAACCTGTAACAAAACTGGATTTCCCGGGTGAGCCATTCATATGGCAAGAGAAAACAATAGGGCACATTGAAACAAACATGGGGGATATGTATGCAGACAATTATCTGCTAGCAACTGATGTCTGGACCAATTCTCTACTTGATCCGATAGGAATAGACAGTCACATCAGACCAAAGAAAAGGCAGGTATTTCAGGTTACAGGTAAAGAGATCAGGGAAATGGTCAAGAAGGACTATAAAGGGAAACCCGGTCTGTTTCCATTCACCATACTTCCGGGGCCAATGATAGACATGAGACCTGATCCACGCTCTGAATCGTTCTGGATCTCATACAATGATGATATCGGCAGGGACTTTTCACTTGACGATGATCCTGTTCCTGAAATTGATTTCTATGAAAAGAATCTTCTAACTGTACTAAGGGAATATCTCCCAATATTCAACGAATCCAGAGTAAATTCCAGCTGGGCAGGATACTACTCGATGAACACAATAGATGGAACATACTATATATTCAAAGAATTGAATGTGGGCGTGGTAACTGGAAGTAGCGGGAGCGGAATTATGAAAGGAGACGCGGCTGGAAGGATAGCTGCAGCGATGATGCTTGGAAAGGAGAAAGCAAAACTTTATGGAGGAGTGGAAATAGGTGTCGAAGACCTAGGAATCAAGAAAAGACGTGTTCAGATGGAGAATTTGATAATCTAGGAAAAATTGAAAATTTTTTATAGGAGAGTTAGGGGTTTGGGGGAAGCAGTAAAACTCCGACCTTCAGGGAGGAGATACACGGACTCCCCCAATAGAAAAGCTTATAATTTTAATATCATTTTTATAATAAATGATTACAGCTAC
>CAZIOW010000055.1:0-4983 GCA_964541025.1 uncultured Thermoplasmatales archaeon | reverse complement strand
GTAAATACTCCCATTGTATTCAAGGGAAGTTGATGCTAGTTCTGAGTTATAACATCAGCTACACGATTAGCGGCTTCAACTTCACTCCTTTCTTCCTGAACCTGTTCCTTGAGATGGAAGCCGAGGGAATCATGTTCTCTGCGGACTACCTGCATTCTTCCATTGTGGAAACCAGGGACTTCTTCGATCTTCTGCCGATTGGTCTGGCAAACAGGGAACGGATTGCATTCTAGAATGCGGAACATATTATGCATCTCTGAAATGCTCGGAAGTAATCACTGATGACAGTAAAGTGAAGTGCGACAACATCATCCTAAACATCCACTATGGCTTTGTTTTCCCTAAATTTCCATGGTCCAATAAACAAATTTTCGGCACCGAATATGGCGTTCCAAGAGGGTATTATGCCTTTTATGGCAGCTATACCCGAGGACTGCTGATTCTGTATAACGACTTTGGAAATTTTTAAGTAATGCAAACTCCTTTTAAACTATGGCCGAAAGGACTTATGGACTTAGAACGGTCATTACACTTATAGCGGTAATCGTTGTCTTGGCGGGTGGATTTGGGATTATGTATTATCACTATACCAGCATTATCAACGCGAAGAACAGTCAGATATCATTCCTGAACGGGGAAATAAATTATTGGGGCAACAGCCATACTTACGTTAATTTCACCACTACCACTATCGCTCTTAAACATAATCATACCTTGGGATTATTTGGTGATGAAATGTCCCCAGGAGGACCTTATTATACAGGGGCATTTATAATTAAGATTAAATCTCCAGTGCCGCTGGATTTCTTTATAAGCGTCTTCTGGACTGGAGGTACGGGATACGGTTATGGTAAAGTCCCCTTTTTTAACTACACCACAACGGTAGGACCGAACGGTACCATATACTTCCCAGTTCTATTGGATTCAGCAACACTTATAACGGTTTGGAATCCCAATATTGCAAACGTCACACCGCAACAGGTGACTGTTGAGGTAATCTGGCGGTACTAGATGATTCAGTTCGGGGCATGGATTGCTAACTCGCAGAATTGAGACGTTTAAAATATCAATAGATGAACGTCAAAGGAACATAGGATGGAAAGTCAAAGCCAAGACGTCTCATCAGGATCTGGTCTTGAAATTTGTGATACGGAATTCGACAATCTATTTCGTCAGGATAATAGTTACAGGTTGATCGGGTCTCCGGCACTGATGGTAACAGACATAGTGCCGCTTCCGCCTCCAGCAGGGAATATTGAAGAGCCGTTTGGAGCGAATGCCTAATAAATGGCGGAAAAGCCTGCATCTCTGTACGGAGTATTGCTAAACACGGAATGCCACCTGTACGGAACCCCCATCTGATACCAGTATCCAGCGGAGCTTAGCCCGTTCAGGAGATATGCATGACCATATCCGCTCGCAGTTTTCTGGGCCATGGCTGTTAGATTGAATGACAGGGCGTAGAAGCTCTCGTCAAATACAACGATTTACTGCTCGTCATAGTCCGGAGGATGGCCTGGCATTGTCACAAGATTGGAAGAATTGTTCTCCTTATTTCCGAAATGCTCTGCTTAATCCTAAGATCATTGATAAATTTCCTTATATTTTTCTTGATTTCTTTGTCAAATTGCTCTCTTTCAAGCCTCTCAAACTCATCTTCGATTGTATAAGTATAAGGCTTTATCACAGCGTTTATATGTATTTTTAGTACTCAATCATCTAGGGATTCTAACTATTTTATACACGCCCGAGCCGGGATTTGAACCCGGGTCTGGGACTCCGCAGGCCCCTAGGATAATCCAATCTACCCCACTCGGGCATCCGTCGTTTCTTCCACTTTTTCAATGAACATCAGTGATTCAAGAAATTCATTGAGAGTCTTCCTCACATTATTCACATCTCCAGAAATATGGCATATATATCCATACTTTGTTTTTCTAAATTGGATATACTTTCTGTTTTCTGGTATTACAGCCTCTACAGCATTCCTGCTATTCCTTCCTTTGATTCTCAATGCCAATTCAATCTCCAGGTTTACCAACTCCGGAAATCCTGGGAGTATTGTTCAGAGATGAAATTATGTAATTAGTATCTATTAGTGGAATTTTCCTATCTGTGTCAATTAAATATGATTCCCCAGAAATATCTGATATTTCCGCATTAATATTGTTAAACAGGAAATTTACCTGAATTTTATCACCTAGTTGCGGTCTGCTCTTTATTGATCCATTTATCCTCACTTTCATCCTTGTTGAATCAGACATTTCCATTTCATCAGCTTCAAAAAGGAGTGTTCCCCTTGAAACATCCTCTGGCTCAACATTTTTAACGGCCAGACCAACCCTCGAAAATGGTTTGGCACTTTCATAATCAATGTCCATTATCTGGATACTTCTTATTTCAACATTCTTACCTGAGGGATATACCTTGAGATTCATGTGCTTCTTAATTTCACCCTGCATTACAAACCCAAGGATCACTGTTCCAACTCCTTTAACCTGAAATGACTGGTCAACAGCTACCAAAGCACTTCCATCTTTCTCGGGTAAATCAATTGAAATAAAATTTTCGATGCTTCCCAGATCTTCCTGCAGAAAAGTGATAGTAACATCCATACCCTTTGTTATTTTTTTCAGCGTTTCATATACTTCCTCATTACTTATAATTCCGACCTGCCTTATTTCCGAATAATCTATAGCCAACAGCAATTCACCCACATTTTTATCCAGATTATCAACACTGATTATTGCCTTCTTTGATACTGATGATGCATTCAGTAGAGGCTGTATTCTTTCTGGAAATTTGAATGGATTAAGATAAGTTACAGTTGAACCATTAACTTTCTGGTTGTAATATCTTATATCTGTCTCTGACCCTCTTTTTGCAAATTTCTTAAGGAATTCCTCACTTCCATATGTAAGAATTATTTGATCCACATTTGTTAATAAACTCATTTATAAATAAGTTAGTAGTATTAAATTTGAGAATGAAACAATTCTGAAGGGATTCATATTTTACCATTAATAAACTCTGAGATTTCACTGATCAATGGCCCTACAACCTCCAGTGCATGCTTATGTTTTAGGAGAAATTCTTTCCCCTTATCTGTGATTTCATAATACCGCCTCATCCTGCTGTTTTCCATAACTGTAAAACTTTTAACAAATCCCCTAAGTTCCATATGCTTCATTAGTGAATAAATTTCCCCTTCAGACAATTTTTCACCAAGTTTGGTATTTATCTCATTTTCCAAAAGATAACCGTGCTTTGGACCACTCCAAATTGATTTGAGCACAAGAAGAGTTATCACACCCTTGAATATCCTTTCTCTTTTTTCCATTCTCATTATGTGTTAGTATAAATTATATGCATATATAATTAATCCTTTCAATTTGAAATCCCTAAAGGTAAAAAATAATAATACTCTATAACTTTAGTGTTAAATGATCAAGGAAAAGTTAAAGGTTCTTTCTTATACGTCTCTGGGGCATTTCATAAACGATGGTTATAATCTCCTTTACCCAGTTCTGATTACATATTACATTGAAATAGGCGGGCTGAAATTATGGATTCTTGGGGTAATTGCAATTATATACACTCTAATTTCAGGATTTGTTAGCACTCCGGCAAGCCTCTATGCTGACAGGAATGGAAAGCATAAAGAAATGCTTATACTGGGGATCATTCTTGACGGAGTGTCAGCCCCTTTCCTTTCGTTGCCTTTCTTAATTCATGGATTTGCATATGAATTCATGATCCTGGGGGCGCTTTTCCTTGGAATAGGACAATCACTCTATCATCCAATGGGTGCCTATATACTATCAGATACATTTGAGGGGTCTGAAGCTCCGTCTGCAATGGGCATAAATGGATCATTTGGTAGCCTTGGCCGGGCCTTTATGCCCAGTTTGGTGGTTTTGTCAATAATGCTTTTTGGTAAATTCTACGGTGTGAATTCTCTTGGAATTGTGGCAATTCTTGCAGGAATAATTATAAGTGCAGGACTTTCAATTCGAAACAATGGAAGAAATGCAAACCCCAGATTGAAGAAAAAAAGCACTCTTAATGATCTAGGCAGGTATAAATATTTCATAGCTGCTCTTGTTTCTGTAACATTCTTCCGATCAATGTTTCTCAGTGCTACTACGACATATGTACCTACATACATAACCTCAATCCTGAATTCCCACTATCTCATGGGAATTGTGCTCACATTGGCCCTTCTGACAGCTGTAATAGGTCAGCCATTTTTTGGATATGTCACATCAAAGAGAGGAGGGAGGTTCACAGTTACGGTTACGGTTATAGCTTCTACAGCGATCTTCTTCGTATTTCTCCTAGCGAGGAATGATATATGGATAGTGGCCATATCCTATTCAATTTATGTATTCTTTGCAATGAGTGGATTTCCAGTCCTTCTGGGATATGTTACTCAGGTAGTACCCAAGGAATTTTCAACAACTTCCTCAGGATTTGTGTGGGGAATAGGGAATACTATAGGAGGTGCAGCCGGTATAGGTCTCATGTCAATTCTCAACGCAATGGGATACTCCATTTACAGTTCATTCTGGATTATGATGATAACCGCAGTGATGTCCTGTATTCTGCTGCCTCTTCTTCCCAGAAAGACTAAACCTCCCTCCACCTTGAACGCCTGAGAGCTAAATATGTAAGCAATATAGTTATACCTATCAGTATAATCCAGGAAATGACATAATTTTCAACTCCTAAATTAGCAAACCCTGTTGAGTTCTGAGCTATTTCAGCAGCATAAGTAGTTGGCGAAAGGTATGATAAATACCTATAAGGATATGGAATGTAAGTTATTGGATAGTAAACGGGAGGGAGAGTTGTCAGAATGGGAGATAGAATACCGGAAAATGCCCAGCTCTGGATAATGTCAGAAGAAAAAGTTGAAAGAAGGAAACCAAGAGAGATTGAAAAAGTAAAAATGGTGGCCATGTCAAAAAATATTACTACCCC
>CAZIOW010000054.1:0-5146 GCA_964541025.1 uncultured Thermoplasmatales archaeon | reverse complement strand
GAATATTTAGGGAGTCTATTGGACAAAGAGAGGGAAGTGTTCATAGATGAACATGGTGGTACGAAGAATGAATTCTACGAGAGTAGAATAAGAATTATAGTAAGGAGAGATGGATGATCTCCCAGTATCAACATACAGAAAAGTAATTTCAGGACTGCATTGATTGATACATACTCAAGGAACATAGGTATAGAGGAACTCACAATATCAATCTACTCGAAGGGAATGTCTACAATGAATTCTTATTAAGCACATTAAACAATATTTTGCAGTAAATACTCTAGATCTTCTATTTCAAGAATAACAGATGCAACTATGGAATAAGTGAATACATTCCAGTCAAGGCCTCTTGATTTTTCATGAATAGTTGATGTGCATAAATCGGTTAACCTGAGTTAGATGATTTATAGATAAAATATTTTTATTATTTTTTAATGACTGAAGAATGTCTGCCTTCTCCGACCATAATATCAAGATTCTTCTGAGTACCAGAATAATAAGAAATTTTTACTTTGGGTATCTGAGTTTCATCCTCCCTCTATACCTGAAGTTCATCGGATTTTCATATATAACTATAGGACTGTACGCACTAGTGGCAACTATAGCAAGCTCCATTCTTGTCCTGATATCAGGATTTTCTGGAGATTTATATGGAAGGAGAAGAATGCTCATAATTATGTCTTCTCTGATTATCTTCTTGTTTCTAGCGCTAATAGTAACTAGAAACCCGGTGGTAATATTTCTCACGTCAGTCCTCGGCATTTCCTTCAGTGCAATGGGGGGAGGAGCTGGTGGTGGACCCATTGCCCCGTTGATAAATGCCATGGTGGCTGACAGAGTGGATAATGACAGAACCACTGTATACTCTGTTATGACTGCCTCTGGAACATTTTCTGGAGTTGCCGGGGGGATATTTTCTTATTTTGTTACGTCAAGAGTTTCCGCATATTATCATATTCTTTTTATAACTGGTTTAGTGCTGGCATTAATTGCTGTTTTCCTGACCTTTTTCATAGAGGAATCTAAAAATACTAATGAAATTAAAGAGAAAAGGAGTGTAATGCCGAAGAAATCAGGCAGGAAAATAATGATGATCTCACTTGCAGGGGCAATGGGAAGTCTTGGACTTGGTATTATTCTTCCCCTGATATCTCTATATTTCAAAGCAAAAGGATTGAATGCATCATCCATATCTCTTGTATTCACTGGTTCCTATGTTCTTGCAGGAATAGCAGTCATTCTCTCACCATACTTCGAAAGAATCCTTGGTACTGTAAAGGGAATTGTGTTATTCAGGGCACTGGGATCTGTGCTTCTCGTACTGATTCCATTTGTGCCAGTATTAGCTGGTGCCGCAATTTACATAATAAGAACTGCATTCTACCAGATGGCCCTGCCAATAAGGCAGAATTTCTCAATGAATGTCTTTTCTTCAGATGAAAGGTCACGTGGATCAAGCATAACCGGAATATTCCGAAGGCTTCCATACGGTGTTGCAACATCAATTGGAGGTGCACTTTTTGCAGTGGGTCTTGTTGCAGTAGCATTTGTTGCGGCGGGATTATTCTCACTCCTCGATCCCCTTCTTTATTACATATTCTTCAAGGAGTATTCGGGTTCTTGATTTTAAATGGTCAAATTCATTTTTGCTTCTCTTTTATCATGAAGTAAGGATTCTTCTTCCCTTCCAGGTCATAAATTGGCCCACTAGAAAATGAAAGAATTTCATTCAGTACATCCCTGTCTATCCTTCCCTTAATCTTTCCCTCCCTTATTAATCTCCGGGTATCCATGAGAATCTTTGGGACAGAGATAACATCCTTTAAGTATTCGGGAAGGTCTTTCATCATATACTTTGTCGCCATTTCAACAAGTTTGTTCTCTTTGATATCCTTATTAACCATGCCCAGTCTGCCTATAATATACTTATAAAGATAGAAAGAGTATGCAGCGTATATTTGCATTAGCTGGCTTAATGTTGCGCTAATTCTGGTTTCTGCTACAGGCGTCAGTACATCATATCTATCCCAGTCTGTGGTGATTACATCGTCAGATAGAATAGCGTCTCTCATTATTCTGGTTCCAGGGAGCGGCGTGTATATAGAGAATTGAATTGCATCCGCACCCTCCCTAGCAAGCCTCTTGGAAAATCTTATTGTATTCATTACATCCTTGAATTTTTCATATGGGGCTCCCATCATCATGCCTACGAGCGTTATTATCCCATTCTGCTTCAGTATTCTGATCGCGGAAATTGTCTGATCAGTCACAACACCCTTGTGCATTCTCTTCAGGACCTCTTCACTTCCTGATTCTGCTCCAATGAAGGCTATTGTTATTCCTGATTCAGCCCCCTTCTTTATAAGATCTGGATTCCTGGAGGTTACGTCTGCTCTCATCTGAACAATGTATTTCATCCTTATATTTTCCTCATTTATTCTGTCAAATAGTTCATTTCTTTGCTTGACGTTCGTTTGAACCACGAAGATATCATCTACAAAGAAAACCCATTTGTATCCAAGATTATTTATGATTCTTAGCTCATCCATAACCCTGTTCACAGATTTATTTCGCCAAACATTTCCCCATGTTGGTGTTACAGAACAGAAATCACAGGCATAGGGACATCCTCTTGACGTTTCAAGGGCCATAACTGCCTCATCTTCCCCAAAGAGCTTGAATGTGTACTTCCTTGGATCAACCAGATCAAAGGCAGGCATAGGAAGAGAATCAAGATCATGGATGAGCTTTCTCGGTTGATTGATTTTTATGGAATCATTGACTTTGTACAAGATGCCCGGAATTCGAGAGAAGTCTTCACCATTGTGGTAAGAATCTACCAAGTCATAGAATGTTTCATCTCCTTCACCAAGGGCAATAACATCAAACCCGTTCTTGAGCAATGTTTTAGGAACGAAGGTCGCATGGTGCCCTCCTCCAACCACAATTATTTCCTTGTTGCTTTCTTTTATACCATTTGCTATGGCAATGGAAACATTGTGGGCGGATGTTGCATGGATTGTTATACCCACTATATCATAGTGCTCTTGAGCTACTCTGTCTGTGATATCTTTAATGGAGATAGAATCAGCTTCCATATCTATTATATTTACAGTCGTATCTGTTACCATTCTTGCCTCAGAGGCAAGATCCATAAGACCCAGTGGAGCCGGAAGGAATCCAAATCTCCTGAGATAAGCACTCCCTGAAGGATTTATTGGTCTTATGAGGAGAATTTTTGCCATATTTAATGAATTGATTTATAATTAAAAGTTTTTACGATAAAGGAATTAACTTCTTTTAAAGTTGATTAAAATCTTGCTTAAAATTCTGAATTAAAAATTAATCATAGTCCCAGGAATATTTACGCAGTATGATTTTGCATTTGCTTAATTGAGCAAAATAACCAAGAGTATTTTATAGGTAAAATAACTCAACTTTTAATGCAGTACAAATGGACAGTCCTCACAAATACAACTTTGGGTGGGTTGATGTCCTCTATAAATATGACAATAGTGCTGATATCACTCCCAGCTATTTTCAGGGGCCTGAATATTGACCCAACCGCTCCAGGGGAATTTGTCATGCTGCTGTGGGTAATGATGGGTTACAGCATAATTCTGGCTACTCTTCTGGTTACATTTGGAAGAATATCTGATCTCTATGGAAGGACCAGGCTGTATACTTTAGGTTTCATAATCTTTACTTCTGGATCAGTACTCCTTTCTGTAATTCCCGACAATTCTGGGAACAAAGGGGCGGAAATGCTGATAGCATTCAGGATGGTGCAGGCAGTCGGGGGAGGATTGCTTATGGTTAACAGTACTGCATTAATAACGGATTCCTTCCCTTCAAATGAAAGGGGAAAGGCACTCGGAATAAACCAGATATCATTCATTTCAGGATCTCTAATCGGTCTCGTAGCCGGAGGTATCCTTGCATTCTACAACTGGCATTATGTTTTTCTCGTTAATGTTCCATTTGCTATCGCAGGTTCCCTCTGGTCTGTGTTTAAGTTGAAACAGGTGACCAGAAGGATGAATGTTCCAATGGATTACCTGGGTAACATTACCTTAGGTGGCTCCCTCATTTCAATAAGTCTGGGTTTCACCTATGGCCTGGTTCCCTATAGAAATTCTACAATGGGCTGGGCGAACCCCTATGTCCTAACGGCATTCATATTTGGATTGGTTTTACTTGTAATATTCATATTTGTTGAAAGAAAAGTGAAATTCCCACTGTTCAATCTTTCACTCTTCAGGATAAGAGCATTTGCATTCGGAAATTTCGCTGGATTTCTTTCATCCCTGGGAAGAGGGGCAATAATGTTCCTTGTGGTTATATGGTTGCAAGGGGTCTATCTTCCATTGCATGGATTTTCCTATTCATCCACTCCCTTATGGGCTGGCATTTATATGCTTCCAATGATGGCAGGTTTCATAATTCTTGGCCCAATAGGAGGTTACCTTACTGACAGATATGGTGCCAGATTATTTGCAACTACTGGAATGGTGATAGTAGCAGTCTCACTGTTTCTCCTGACAATACTGCCCTATAATTTTAATGTTATGGAATTCGAGTTCATCCTGCTTTTAAATGGAATAGGAAGTGGCCTTTTCGCTGCACCGAATACAACTGCGATAATGAATTCCCTTCCACAGGAGAACAGGGGAGTTGGAAGCGGAATGAGATCGACATTGAATAATATAGCTCAAACAATTAGCATGGCTATATTCTTCTCTATAACCATCACTATATTTTCCCAGGATCTGCCAAGTTCAATGTACAAAATCGGAATATCCATGGGGTTGCCGGTTTCACTTTCTGTAATGCTTTCTAATATTCCACCCTCAGGTGCACTTTTTGCAGCTTTTCTTGGCATAAACCCTATGTCCAGTATTCCTTCCACCGTATCATCACAAATCCCTCAAGGTGCTCTCAAGATTCTAATGTCACCTCAATTCTTTCCTTCAGCAGTTGGTCCATCTTTCATGACTGGCCTGAAATATTCTCTCTACATAGCAATGACTTTAACACTCATAGGTGCAGTATTTTCAGCGTTCAGGGGTGGGAAGTATGTCAGGGATGAAATTGAAAGAAATGAAAATAACAAAGGAGAATAATGGGCGAATAAATTTATTAGGTA
>CAZIOW010000053.1:0-5253 GCA_964541025.1 uncultured Thermoplasmatales archaeon | reverse complement strand
TCAATTTCTTTGCCTCTTCTAGTACCGAAATTAAGAAATATGGACTAAAGGCACCCGAATCACAGAAGACATCCACATAGTCGTACATTCCCTTGAATTTCCTCATCATTTGAATAAAGGTAGTTAAAAATTCCTCCTCCTTTTGATTGCGTTCTGGGACGTGCGCCAGTAGTGTTATTGAAAGATCAAATTTCTCTTTTTTAAGTCTATGGGCAACTCTGATCATTTTTTCCTCTGTTTCAATGTTCAATCCATATCCAGTCTTGACTTCAATTGATACAGTTCCATTAATAAGCATTTTTTCAATTCTTTCCTTTGTCTCCTGATAGAGTCTCTCTTCGCTGCAATTTCTAGTTTTGTCAACAGTGCTGTAAATTCCTCCCCCTCTCCTGAGCACTTCTTCATATCCAAGTGTTTTTCTGAGATCAATTTCATCAGCTCTATCTCCGCAGAATATGGCGTGAGTATGGGAATCAACGAAACCGGGTATTATCCACCTGCCTCCTAAATCCATTCCTTCTTCATAACCAGATTTGAAAATTCTCTTTATTTTTCCATTATCAATTTCAATGCTAACATCCCTAAAAATCTTAATATCGGGATCATCACCAACCGCAATTGGCTGGTTAGATCCCGGAGTTAGAATATTCAAATTTTTTAAAATCATTTCTTATTCAGTACCAGGTCCTGGTATACTGAATTGGCTGCTCTGGCTCCATCGCCTGCGGCTACTACGATTTGAGCGAATGTTCCAGTACAATCACCGGCGGCATAAACGCCCGGGACATTAGTTCTCCCGTTTATATCGGCAACAATGTAATCTTTCTGATCAAGCTTTACTCCCAAGTCCTTTGCCAATGATGTTTGGGGAAGAAGACCCACATAAATAAACACACCATCAAAGTCTTCTTGGGAGATCTGTCCTGTGTTTCTATCTTTGTATTTTAGTCCTTTTACTGATTTCCCGTCTCCAATAACTTCCAGCACCTGTACATTCTTATTGTATGCTATTTTCATTTCCTGTATCTGCTTTACATAAGCATCTTCACACATGAATCTAGGCATGAACTCAAATATCTTGACTTCCTTTGCCAGCCCTTTAAGATAAATGGCTGCTATGGCTCCGGAGTTTCCTCCTCCTATAACTGCAACTTTCTTATTTTTAAAGAGATATCCATCACAGGTAACGCAGTAAGATAACCCCTTCCCATAATACTCATGCTCTCCGGGAATGTTAAGATGTTTGTGCTGTGTACCGGTGGTAAACATTACTGCTTTGGAAGTAAATTCCCCTTTTTCTGTATCGAAGTGAAACACATCCCCATTCTTCGTTATTTTGTTTACTCTGCAGAATTCAATTATTGGTGCGTACTGTTTTGCATGTTCAACAAAGTTATTTGCCAATTCAGTCCCTGGAATGGCAGGGATGCCAAGCCAATTCTCCACTAGGGGTGCTTCTGCTGTTAATCCGCCCGCCTTATTGGCATCCAAAACAGCGGTTGAGAGACCTGACCTTACGGCGTAGACAGCTGCCGATAAGCCGGCAGCACCTGCGCCTATAATTATGAGGTCATAATCTCTCTTTTCAATATCTTCGCCGCCTTCTCCCATTATTAGTTGCATTTTTATTACCTTACATCATAGGTGGCATTCCGCCTTCTCCGCCAGGCATGCCTCCCTGTCCTTCTTTCCTCTCTTCTGGTTTGGATTTCTTGGCAGCGATCACATCATCAATCCTCAGGAGCATTGTGGCAACCTCGGTAGCGCTCTCAAGAGCATGCCTTTTCACTCTGGTGGGCTCGATCACATTTTTCTTAAAGACGTCTCCAACGACACCCTCCAGTGCATCTACACCGATGTTAACCTTTCCATTTTCATGCTCGGCCCTTATCTGAAGCAGGGTGTCTATTGCATCCATTCCTGCATTTTCAGCCAGAGTTCTTGGAATTACTTCCACAGCGGCCGCAAATGCCTCAATTGCAAGCTGCTCCCTTCCTCCGACTGTAGGTGCAAACTTTCTTAGTTCTTTAGAGATTTCAGCTTCAATAGCTCCACCACCGGGAACAACTGCACCATCTTCCAGTGTCACACCGACAACTTTCAGTGCATCATGCAGTGCCCTCTCAACTTCATCAATGGTATGTTGAGTTCCGCCCCTAATGAGAATGGAAACAGATTTCGGGTACTTGCAACCGGTTATGAATGTCATTCTGTCGTCGCCAATTTTCTTTTCCTCAACAACCTCTGCAAAGCCGAGATCATTTGCTGAAAGGTCGTCAAGGTTTGTTATGATTTTGGCTCCTGTAGCTCTGGCCATTTTCTCCATATCAGATTTCTTGACCCTTCTAACGCCATATATGCCCTCTTTGGCTAAGAAGTGCTGAGCTAGATCATCTATACCCTTCTGGGACAGGACAACATTTGCACCAGCAGACTTAATCTTCTGTACCATTGACCTTAGGGTCTCTTCTTCCTGGTCAAGGAATGCCTGAATCTTTGAAGGATCCGTGATCTGAACTTTGGCGTCTATCTCAGTTTTCTTAATTTCAAGACCGGAATCTAGAAGAGCAATTTTTGCATTCTTTACGATAACAGGCATTCTGGGATGAACTTTCTCTTTATCAATAACAACTCCCTCTATGAGCTGTGTATCAGTTATTCCGCCGCCGAATTTCTTCTGCACTAAAATATTATCAACATCCACAACTGTTTTTCCATCCCTCTTTTCTGCAATTGCCTTCACAGCGCGAACTGCAATATCAGCAAGATAGTCAGCCACGCCGCCAACATTTTTCCCTGTCATTGCAGTTTTGGCAATGTTCTTTAATTCGGCATCGGTCACATTCTTCTTTGCAACTTTATCAATAACTTCCATTGCCTTTGTGCTTGCTAATTTATAACCATTTGAAATTACAGTTGGATGAACATTTTGATCAAGAAGGACCTCAGCCTGCTTCAAGAGCTCTCCAGCCAGAACTACTGCGCTGGTCGTACCGTCTCCAACTTCCTGGTCCTGGCTTTTTGCGATTTCCACTATCATTTTTGCAGCAGGATGATCTACATCCATCTGCTTCATTATGGTAGCACCATCGTTGGAAATTGTAATATCACCTAATGAATCGACCAACATCTTGTCCATTCCTTTTGGACCAAGTGTGGTCTTGACAGTATCTGCAATCGCCTTTGCTGCTTCAATGTTATTTCTTTGAGCATCTTTTCCAGTTTCTCTGCTTGTACCTTCTTTAAGAACTAATATGGGGATTTGACCTGACAACATCTATTTTCACCCTGAAACGTAAATTCGTTCTTCTATATAAAATTATCACAAATTGTTGTCCTGAATGCAATGCAAAATATTTTTTCCAGAACGGCATGGGGAGTTATGAGAGTATACCCTTGCAAGAAAGCTATCACACCACAAATTTTAAAGGATTCTGCTAAAAAGATCATGGGAAATTACGAGGAGTCCGGGGAATTTATAATAATAAGGTACCCGCCAATTGATGAAATTAAGATTAGGATCAAGGGAAACAAGGAAATTGAAGTTGAAACAAAAAATGGAACTGATGGGGACATAAACCTTGCCATTAAGAAATATAATGAATTCATAGAAGAGGTAACGGGTTACTCAGCCAAGGAGAGAAAGAAGCTACTAATGAAGGGATGATAATGCTCTTTGACGTGAATTCTGCGGTTATCCTTGGCGCCTCCAGAGAAGAAGGTAAGGTTGGCAATATTGTCTTAAAGAACATGAAGAATTCATTTAAGGGGAGGATATTCATTGTTCACCCTAAGGCTGATGAGATTTCTGGAATCAAATGTTATAGAAGTCTAAATGAACTTCCAGAAACCCCTGATCTAGGAATAATAGCTTTGCCTCCAGAGAAAACCATTTCATCTATTGAGGATCTGGGTAGAATCGGCACAAAACTGGCCATAGCAATAAGTGGAGGATTCGGCGAGAAAGGTGAGAAAGGCAAAGAGCTGGAAGCAAGAATCAGGAAGATATCTTCTGAAACGGGTATTAGGGTAATAGGACCAAATTCAGTGGGAGTAATTTTGCCAGGTAAGGGAGTAAATACAGCCCTAACTGAGCCCAGTAAAACCGCATTCCCTGAACAAGGAAAAATATCTTTCATTTCACAGTCTGGGGCCCTAGGGTTGCTAAGTATGGATGAATTTGTTACCCAGGGCGTAGGTTTTTCCTCATTCTTCAGCCTAGGCAACAGCGCGGATTTAAAAGAAGTGGAAGTAATGAAAATTATTTCTGGAGATGAGAATACTAAATCAATTTCATTATATTTGGAAAATATTTCGGATACTCAGGAGTTTTTAAGGGAAGCAAAGGAAATATCAAGGCATAAGGGGGTTGTAGTTTTGAAAGGGGGACTAAGCGAATCTGGTTCAAGGGCAACAGAACTGCATACAGGTTCCCTGTTTAAACCAGGGCCAGCATTATCGGGCATATTCAAGCAGCATGGAATCATAATGGCAAGGAATGAAATAGAACTCATAGATGCCTCCATTGCACTTTCCCTTTCCAAGCCCATATATGGAAAGAATATCGCAATTGTTACATCTGCTGGAGGGGTTGGCGTAATAGCCTCCGATCTAGTAGAGGGAGCTGGCTTCAAGGTTCCGAGAATTGAAGAAAAGGATGCGGAAAAACTGCAAGAGTTGTTCTCACCCTTGGGCTCTCCCTATAATCCAATAGATATGACTGCGGAGGCAAGCGATGCTCAATATATTTCTGTAATGGATTACCTTGATACTCTCCCTTACATAGACGCAGTTTTGGTGTTCACCCTCTATCAAACATACAATGTCACACCGAATTTGATTGAGTCAATAGCTTCCAGAATCCAGAATTACAAGAAACCTTTCATTTTTGGCCTTATAGGAGGGGATTATTCCAACAGGATGCTTGCACAAATGCTAAAAAAGGATATACCAACTTTTCCCTCCATAAGCCGAGCAGTCTGGGCATTAAATGTTCTTCATGAGAGAGGCACCTATCTGAGGAGGTTTGAACAATGATAATTCCGGAATTCCAGGTAAAGGACATATTGAGAAAATATGGACTGAGGTTCCCATATGGAGTCATATTGAAAGATCCACCAGAATATACCGGTAAATTCCCCGTTGTGCTGAAAGTAAGTTCTAAGAATATAACACATAAAACGGAAGCAGGGGCTGTGATCCTTGATATTAAAACACCCTCGGAACTGAATCAAAAATTTAAGGAACTGAGCG
>CAZIOW010000052.1:0-5376 GCA_964541025.1 uncultured Thermoplasmatales archaeon | reverse complement strand
CGGTGATTCAATTGGAAGATTCAATTCAGAGAGAAACAACGTTTTTTTCTACATCTTCAAGGATGATAAGAACTATGTGAAAATGAAGATGAAACTGAGCAAGATGGGAACAAATATAAGGGAAGCAGAGGATATATCATGGGCAAGATTTAGCATTCCCGTATTGATAAATCAGGAAATTAAAGTTCTTCTTGAGGGAAAGGAATTTGCCGAAATTAAAGATTCGATCATTTATCCATTTGTTGTGATGAAGGATGGAAGGTTATACTTCCTGGTTCAGTACAATTATAAAGCGGAGGAAGAAATCAGCAGGAGGCTTCTTTCCCTTGACGAAGTCTACAATTCAAAATTCTGGGCAAATTCCTACAGAATAGAGTATTTAGGTAAATCGAGGAACATTCCTGAAATAATAAAGTCCTTCGGAATGAATATTGCACTGAAAGAAGTTAAAATTGCTGCCAGGAGGAGGAAGGAAAAAGGTAATGTATTTGAAAAAATAAGTGACAAGATCCCAAGATGGCCAACCTTTAATGACAACATCACAGTCTCAATGCCTCTGGAGGAAATTTTGAATTATGTGGAGGGTGAGCCAGAAAAGATAGTCAGATTCAGGGACAGGTTTGTTAGGGAATCAATATCAGCTCTATATATGGAAACCGAAATAGATGAGGAAAGAGTAACTTTCACCGCCATAATTGAGGAAGATCTTCTCGAAGGTTTGTTCGATAACATATATAATTCATTGACTGAGGGACTAGAGTTAAGTGTGGAAATGGTTGGAGATATTGGAAAGGAAAATGAAAAATGCAAATGCAGTGATTTCATAAACACAGACCTTTTTGACAGGCAGCTGATATTCTCGCTCGACATCTCAAAGGCTTATCCAGAATACTCTGGCATCATGGGTGATGGGATAGCATACTATGACAGCAAGTACAGGAAATATTACTATTCCATTCTGAAGGGAGAGAAAAGGTATGATGAAGTAAAGATCAAGCTCAGGAACAGGCCAGGGGTAGTTAAAGAGGACGAGAACATACTCTGGATAAATTTTGACAATGTCACATTCTCCAACGATAAAATAAGGGAAATTATGAAAGGGCTATCAATTTCTGACATGGAAAATGTGGTTCTTTATCCAACCGCCATAATAAAGGATGGAAGGATTTTCCACCTTGCCCAATACAGCAATGATAAATCAATGGAAATCACAAAGAGAGTTGCAATGCTATCTGCTGCACATAATAGAAGCATAGGCAGAAAGACATTTGTGATTCATGAAATTGGGAAAGCGGAGAGCATAGGGGAGGCGATTTCAAGGTTTATAGATTCTCAAAAAGTCAAGGAAATAGATATAGAAATACCCTCTTCTATTGAAGCATCCGGGATTCAGAAAAATCATTCACACGATTTCGATTTCATAAATTTCGTAGTGAAATTTGGTGACAGCAAGGGCACAATCAATATAATGGACCTCCTGAAGGGCCTCGGAATTCCGGAGGACATAATGGTGGAGAATCTAAGCAGCATAATAAGCAACTACATAGTTGCAATTTACTTTGAGTCAACGTGCAGCACCGGAAAGTGCACTGTTAAATGGCTATTTGAGGAAAGGTATCTCAATTATGTGATGAAAACTCTAGCTAACATAGCCAAAAAAGGTTCATTCATAAGAATTAAGGCTATAAAGGCACTGAGCTCATAAAATCATGTTTTCTCAAGTTTATTCTTTCTTCTCTGTATCTCTTCCTCTATTAACCTCAAATCCTTTTCAAGTTTTTTATGGGTTTCCACAAGCTCCTTCACAGAATTGATGTATGCCTTCTTGTCCTTTACGTAAGCATATCTTTCATTCAGATATTCTTCAATATCCATCCCGCTCTCCTTCACCCTGTAAAGAAGATCTTCCATGGTCTGAACCTTCAGTCCAAGAGCCATTAGCTCTTCAAAATATTTCGATATCTTAAGGAACTGCTCCACTGTGAGACCCCTGCCTTTAATGGAGTCAATATGCAGCGATACCTCCTTAATTGCATCAGGACTGAATCCAGCGTGCAGAAGAGCATCAACAGTTTTCTTTATTGATTCTTCATTCCCCGATGTCCTTTCCCTGAGGTATCTGGACAGATCATTCTCCCTCTTCAGGGCATCGTTCTCACTCCTCATCCTCTCAATGGAACCCTTAATATCTTCAATCTCCTTCTGCAGTTCAAGCAATCTTATCTCCCTGCTCTTTATCTCTCTGTTCAGCTCCTTCCCCCTGTAGACCATATCCTCAAGTGCCCTCGGTATTTCTGTGAAGTCTATGTTATCATATTTTTTATATGAGATTATCCTGAGGGCGGTATCAATGAATTTCTTCCTTTCAGTATCGCTGAGGCCGTATATCTCATCCACTATTCTTATGACCTTCTCCCTTTCCTTGTCCCTGAATATCTCGTAGAAACTGTATCCTTCAAGAATATCCTGGACGGATAGATTTTTATCCCTCATCATTGCCGCCAAATCCCTTATTTCTGGAGGGATATCGTTGCCTATGTTCACGTTCAGATATCCCTCTTCCCACTCCTTTATTGTATTCAACACTGAGTCCAGGGGAACCCTCTCACTGAAAGAAATATCCTCGGCCTTCATTCCCTTCACAAAATCAACAATTATCCTTGTTCTTGTTTTAATGGGGATATCTATCATTATTTTCCAAAGCAAATTACATTATTTAAGATATTTTCATGGACAATTTTATTCCTTTTAAGGTGATAGGGTATAATGCAGGTTTTCAACAACATTACGGAAACAATCGGTAACACACCCATTGTAAGGATAAACAGGATTGCAGGAAAGGAAGACAGGATATACGGGAAACTGGAATTCTTCAACCCGGGTGGGAGCATTAAGGACAGGATGGCCCTCTACTTAATGGAAAATGCTGAAAAGTCCGGAGTTCTGAGGGACACAATAGTGGAGAACTCTTCCGGCAATACTGGAGCTGCAATAGCAATGATCTCCGCAGTGAAAGGGAAGAAGGCAATAATAACAATACCTGACAAGATGAGCAGGGAGAAAATAAATCTCATGAAAGCTTTCGGAGCTGAGGTTGTTGTCACGAAAACTGACGTTCCGTATGATTCCCCGGATAGCTATTATTCGAAGGCAAGGATGATTTCAGAGGAGAGGAAGGCATACTATCCTGACCAGTACAACAATCCCATGAACATAAGATGCCACTATGAAATTACAGGCCCGGAGATATGGAAACAGATGGATGGAAATATAGATGTCATGGTAGCCGGGATAGGCACAGGGGGAACAATATCAGGAATAGGAAAGTTCCTGAAGGAGAAGAATCCAGATATAAAGGTCATAGGAGTGGACCCTGAAGGTTCTGTTTTCTACAACTATTTCAAAGAAGGGAAAATCGTTAAACCGCACGTATACAAGGTTGAGGGGATAGGGGAGGATTATCTTGTCAAGGCAGTTGATTTCTCTGTAATAGATGACATTGTGCAGGTGAATGACAGGGAATCATTTCTCATGGCGAGGAGACTTGCAAGGGAGGAGGGAATATTCGCAGGTGGATCCAGCGGTTCAGCAATGGTTGCAGCCATGAGAATATCTCCAAAATACAGAGGGAAGAACATTGTGGTAATATTCCCGGATTCCGGGTACAGGTATCTGAGCAAGTTCTACAGCGATGAGTGGATGATTGCTAACGGATTCATGGAGGTGAAAGAGTGAAATTCTCAACAAGGGCAATTCATGCCGGAGAGGAGCCCGATCTGAATGGGAAGGGGGATGTGGTAGTACCTATTCACCTGTCCACAACATTTGCAAGGAAAAGGCCTGAGATTCCTACAGGCGGATACGAATACACCAGAACAGGCAATCCAACAAGAGATGCTCTGGAAAAGAAGCTTGCTGCTATAGAGGATGCGAAATTCGGTCTTGCATTTTCATCCGGGCTGGCTGCAGAATCCACTCTCCTTCTCTCCCTTCTGAAAAAGGGGGATGAGGTCATTGCATCAGATGATCTTTACGGTGGAACCAGAAGGCTGTTTGAGAGAGTGATGAGTAATTTCGGAGTGAGTTATGAAACGGTAGATATGACAGGTGAAGTGGATGGAAAATTATTCAGGGGCAAAAAGATGATATGGCTTGAAACACCTTCCAATCCACTGATGAAAGTTATAGACATAAAGAGAATGTCAGAGATCGCAAAAGAAAATTCATCAATTCTCGTGGTTGACAACACTTTCGCAAGCCCCTATTTCCAGAATCCGCTGAAATACGGTGCGGACATAGTGCTCCACAGCACAACGAAATACATCAATGGGCACAGCGACTCGCTTGGGGGCGCCATAATGGTAAATGAAAAAGAGATGTATGAAAGGATAAAGTTCAACCAGAATGCAGTGGGAGCTGTACTCAGCCCATTTGATTCTTTCCTCACACTGAGGGGCATAAAGACGCTCGAGGTCAGAATGGAGAGGCACCAGGAAAATGCAATGAAAATTGCAAGATTCCTTGAGGAGAGGAGGGAGGTGGAGAAGGTCAACTACCCCGGACTTCAATCTTCTGAATACTGGGCAACTGCAAGGAAACAGATGTCTGGGTACGGGGGAATGCTATCATTCTATCTTGCCGGTGGCATCGATGAGGTGAATAAATTCCTTTCAGGACTGAAGTATTTCTCACTGGCGGAGAGCCTCGGGGGAGTGGAGTCCCTGATAGAGATACCTTACCACATGACGCACTCAGGGATACCTGAAGAGGAGAGGAGAAATCTTGGTATCAGGGAAAATCTCATCAGGGTTTCAGTGGGACTGGAAAATGCGGAAGATCTGATTGATGACATGGGAAATGCGCTTTCAAAGATGAAATGAAAATTTTCCCATTTTTTTCCATAGAAAAAGAAATTTTTAAAATGAAATGAGATAAAGAATAAATATCCGTATTCTCATGGGATAGTATGCGACACACAACTTTGGTAATTATGGTGGTATCGCTAGCGGCAATCATGCTTTTGTCGGGGGCAGCTGTAATGAATCAGTCGCCTGCTCAGAAGGTAATTTCCCCGCCTTCTATAGCTACAGTCAATCCCACAGGCCACAGTGGAATTCAGATAAAGAATCCTGGAGTACCCCAGAAATACTTCTACCCTCCTAACATGCACACGCAAATAGTCAGAAAGGATGGTCTAGTCACTCCCCTCTATTCCTCAAGCCCGGCACCCATGGGAGTCGGTTCATGGGGTGTGATGAATGAATCCGGGACACTGCAGGGCTATGTTCTGAACACATCAAGCTTCGAGGGTTCTGTGACTGTCAACCAGCTCACTCCTTTCTATGTGGATAATGACGGACCGTACAGCGTTTCCAT
>CAZIOW010000051.1:0-5511 GCA_964541025.1 uncultured Thermoplasmatales archaeon | reverse complement strand
AAGAAAGAAGTTTGAATCGACACTTCTAAAGACGTCATCGTTGAGAATATACTGCTATGGGCCCGGCCGGATTCGAACCGGCGGTCTCCTCCGTGTCAGGGAGACGTCATAGCCGCTAGACCACGAGCCCTTAGACCTGAATTACCTGAAGATTATAATTCTTTGCTTCTCATTATTTGGATGTATCGGCAAATAACATTCCAAAATATTCCTGGACATAATAGTATCTGAAAATTGGTTTCAGGGATGCCTCGGTTATGAACCCATAGAAGGAAAGCAGATTCCAGTAGCTGTCAGGCTTAGCATTTTCTATGATCTTCTCATCAATATTAATAATCTGTTCAAAATCGCTGGATTCGAGGGCTTTTATTACAAGATCATCGTACTTTTTCGCATCTGGGCTGTAGCCATAAGGTCCTGCTGGGTTATGGGTATGTGCCTGATCTGCGCTGAATATGACTGTTACCCTATCTCCACTTTCATCTAAGCTATGAAAAAGGCTCTTTCCAAAATCAATCAGTTTTTCCCTCTCGTTTGTTCTCCACTGCCCTATAATAGAGATTCTCTTTGGTCTGAAGAACTGAAGAGGTATAAGGGAACCAAAATCTACAGGGAATGATGATAATTTCCCTTCAGATGTTACGAAGTTAACCTCATCAGTATTCTTGCATTTTGAAAGGATTATCCTGTTCAGATCGCGATTATTATCATATTTCTTCCTGATTCGCAATCCATCAATTTTATAATATCCTGAAAGATATTTGGTGTTTATAACAGGTATGCATTTATTCAGTCTCAGGGAATGTGGGCTTATTATAACGATTGAGTCAGCTGAATCATCTCGAGTATACTTCTTAATAACTTCATTCATCTTTCTGCTCTCCTCATTAGGGAGGGACAGTATTTCATCGCCATGAGGTATTATATAGGCCCTTTCGAGTGTCATCTTAAACACCGTAATCAGTTAATCTCCTCTGATTTTTAAGCGTTTGGTATGTTTTTGAGAAAGTTCTTAAATCCAGGCCCTTTCTAAATGCAATAGTCGAGAAATAGTGTTCAAGATTTTCCATTGTCTCGGCACTTTTCATAGCTGTCCTGACATTCTCCCTAACCTGCCATACGCCGAGGGGCATCGTATAATCTTTACCGATGAACCTTGAAACTATTATGCGGCCCTGCACCTTTCTATTCTTCATATAATCAAGTATTGGCAGTTTTGCCGCAAAGAAAGATCCACCGATTGAGGGATTCGTTTCCAGTCTCCTGAGATCTTCAAAATCAGACTCAACTACATCCCCCCTTCTTCCAGTCCAAATTGAGCCATTGTTCCAGTCTTCAATCATTTCAAATGTGTATGGCCCAGGAATTATTGCTATATAATACTCATTTCCAATATTGGAGAAATGGAAATATTCAATTCTATCGATGTGGGGGAAATATTTGATTTCCTTTATAAAACTATCAGTAACAATCTTGTCAACCGCAGTTATTGACCACCTAGTTGGTACAATTTTTCTTCCCTTCTGTTTTCCCAGCATTCCGGCCGAGAACATCTTTTCTATTGAATAGAGGGACGTTTTTCCATAGAGGTTCAGTACTGCTTCGCTAGCAGATATATCTCCGTCGTAGTATAATCTCTCAAGTCTTGAGTCTGATGATGTCCCCGAATGTTCAAATCTTTTCAGGTATCCTCCTGGACCGAATGGTTGGGATTCTGGCGAAAGATCAATTTTTCTCTCTTCCTGGGAATAAATTATTTCCGCATCAACAGGTTTGGATGAAAGAATTAAGTCATGTACTTCAGAAAGGTAATTTCCGGGAGATGAAGCCTCATTTATGGGCAACAGTTTATAGCCTCTGTACATTGACAGACGCATAGCTGCAATGCTATCGATGTTCATTGCCACCCAGCGGTCTGGTCTCTCGTAAATCTCCGTATCACCAGAAACAGGTGGAAGAGATGGGCCTATCCTCACTTTCGGGTAACCGTATGACCCAACGAATACAGAAGGCGGTGATGATCCCTCCACGTGATTTGTATCTAGCTTTAGTGTGGACGAAGTGTAGAATTTGGCAATTATCGGGCAAGAAGATTTCCCGCAGAGCATCTTTGTTCCCTTGCATGACACGCAGAGGGAGGCGGGAATTTTATCAAAATCTATGTTGATCATTTCGGCGGAAGAAGGTTGGGTATACCCTCCTCTATAGGATATTTGTTTCCGCATTTCTCGCAAACAAGTACCCCTGACATAATCTCACCATTCAACTCCTTTTCATCAGTGAGCTTGAGATCGCCCTTGCAGACCGGGCAGCATATAATATCAAGAAGGTCTTTGTACATACTCATTGTATCTTTTTCCCATAAATAAGGCATGCGGAAGGTGACCTGAATTTCCTGACATTTACACCTTTGAATCCCGCATTTTCCATTTCTTCCTTTATCTGAGATGGTTCCTTGAAATTCTTCACACTGTTAGCAAGGTAATTATAGGAATCACTTCTTGAAATCCTGTTGCCAATTCTGGGCATAATGTCATAGAAATAAATGGAAAAGAATTGAGCAACAAGCGGTCTGTGTTCCGGGAATGCATCCAGGCTGGCAATAATCCCACCATCCTTCAAAACTCTGTAGGACTCGGCAAAGTATTTCTCTGTAGAGGGAAGATTTCTAAGAACAAATGAGGACATTATTCCATCCGTAACTGAATCCCTGAAAGGCATATCGGTTCCGGAGCCCAAAACGAGGTCCCCCTTGTGCCTGCTCAGCAGCATCATTTCCTTTGTAATATCTATGCCTATTATTCTAGCGTTTCCGGAATAGAAGTCCCGGAGCTTGCCAGTTCCTGTTCCTACATCTATTATCAGCCCAGAGGAAGGCATTAGCTTGACAAGCTCGAGTCTCCAGAAAACATCCATGCCCATTGACATAACTGTGTTCATCTTATCGTATATATCAGGTATTTTCTGGAATACGTTCTTGACCTTTTCGACCTCTGGCATTCAATCCATTAAGGTTTTAAAGCTATTGTAATTTACCATATTGTGGAAAAAACAGTCATCAGCCTTGGCGGTTCAATTTTCGCAGAGAGCCTTGATTCATATCTGAAATCAATTACCTCTACAATAAGGAAATATGAGAACTATGCAATAGTTGTAGGTGGAGGCCCAATAGCAAGGGAGAGGATAAAATTTCTGAGAGAAATGGGAGCCAGCGAATACCATCTGGACAAGATGGGGATTCAGGCTACGAGGCTCAATGCACTGACTGTTTCACTGGCCCTGGGCAATTCAATGGCCATACCTACGAATATAGATGATGCAATAGACTTGCTGAATTCCTATGGGAAGGTTGTTATGGGCGGGACTGAACCCGGCCACACCACAGATGCTGTCTCCCTTCTTCTAGCGGAAGCCTGGGGTGCCAAGAGGGTTCTCAATATAACTAACGTTGATTTTCTCTATGACAGGAATCCCAATGTCAAAGGAGCTAAAAAAATAGAGAGGATTTCATATTCCGACCTCATGGACCTTCTCACGGAAGAGGAGAGAAAGGCTGGGAGTAACTTCCCTATGGATATACTGTCAATAAATATAGCCAAGAGAAGCGGCATTGATATAATGATACTGTCCTATAAAGATGAAAGAAACATAAAGAATGCCCTCGAGGGTAAAAAATTCAATGGCACAGTAGTTTCAAAGGCTTAAAACGGCAAGCACAAGAACTGTGAACAGGAAATGGAGGCCAACTGTAATATTGGTCTGCCTTGAAATCTTTATGATATTTCTTGGGAGGAAGGAAATCTGAACCAGCGCAAGGAAAAACAGTGCGAGCGATGGGATTATCATTTGTTTGAATGGAAGCAGTATCACCGCAGCGCCCATCGTCATCACTCCATATATTATTCTGAAATTTTTCACTCTGGTGCCGTTGATTCTGTCTTCAGGAATATGATGAAGGAATCTTATGGCTGAGGCCAGAAGGCCTAGGGATACTGAAATAAATATGTACTCCTTGTTAGCTGTCCCTCCGAGTGCTATGATGGTACCAATAAGGGGAAAGGGACCAAAGGAGAAGAAGGTAGCAATCTCTCCGACACCCCTGGCACCGAGCTTGAATGGTGGAATAACATAAAGAAGGGAAAGAAAGACTGCTACAAGTCCGAGGTAAAGGAGCACAAGATTCCTTGTTATGTAAACGGTGAACAGTCCTGTTACCACGGCAACTAAGGTGAGTATCAGAAATGCCTTCCTCAGTTTTTCTGGGTTGACTCCCATCCTCTCTATGAAATAAGAGCCTATTGGATAGAATGTATCCGCATTCTTCAATTTCCTTCCATTTCTGTTATCAAAATAGTCCATCGATATATTGAGCGCAGCCTGCATTGTTACCACGACTGTGAAAAGGAGTGCAATAACGTATGCAGCCTTCCAGTGCAGTATTGACCAGCCAACCAGGACAGGGGCAATTGAAGTGAAATATAGCGGGACTTTAAGCGCCTTTATGTAATCAACAAGGCTCATTGAATCTTTATGCCAAGCTGAATAAAAACATTCTGCAACATATTGCGTTAAAATTTTTAATCCCCCCTTACATTACGGTCAATGAATTACCCGGTACTCAAATTTCTGAGGAAGAACAGGACGATGACTATCTCCACATACGGTGAGCAACTCTGGACTACAAAGGTATACTATGCACTGGAGCATGGATTTGTCTTCCTGGTTGAGAAGAATTCGCAGACTCTTAGAAATATACAAAAGAATAACAGGGTAAGTTTTGAGATGGATAACAACAGGCTTTCAGTCTTTGTGCAAGGATCAGGTCATGTGGAAATACTAGGTGAGCCATCAGATTTTGCCAAGGAGAGAGGTGTACTTGTTTACAAGGTCCCGGAGGATCAGGTATTCATAAAGCATGAACACGTGCTCATTGCAAGGCTTATTCCAGAGGAAATAAGGTCTATGGACATGAGGGTGGAGATGAAAAGATCAGCTGAAAAATTCTCAGTTGACGAGCTTGTTGAAGACATAAAACCCCTTCACAGAGCCCTGAGGCCGTGGTCGTTCCAGCAGAGTGTCATCACTTTCATAGCTGGCAGTATCATTGCAGGATACTTACACTCTCTTTATTTCCTCCTGGGAATAATAGGTTTAGTACTTGCCCACGGGGCATTCAATGCAATATCAGAATATTTTGACTACAGGACTGGCATAGACAATCCAAAGTCAATGGGAGGTTCGAGGGTGCTCGTTGATGAACTTGTCAGGCCGGGGAGGGTTGTATATACCTTCATCGTGCTATTCATCTTTTCCCTGGCAATAGCAATGTATCTCTCGTTGGCCAGGCCTGCAATCATTCCCTATATTATCATAGGGATTGTCGCAGGACTTATTTATGGAATACCGAGGATAGGATTCAAGCACGTGGCTCTTGGTGATCTCTCGGTCTTTCTGGCCTGGAGTGCCATATTTATCGGTGCCCTTGTTCTGGATGGAGGAAGAGTCGATACT
>CAZIOW010000050.1:0-5511 GCA_964541025.1 uncultured Thermoplasmatales archaeon | reverse complement strand
TAAAACCTTTTCTCTTTTGTCTCCTAATCCCTATAATGCAATGATCAGAAAAAGTCTTCTAGAGTGCTTTTCCTTCGTAGATCATTATTCTTAAGAGATGATTCATCCACATTGAATACCTCTGTTATTCTTGAAAGTGTCTGTGCAACCCTGTCAGCATAGTACTCATAATCAGGTCTTTTATTAAATTGCTGATTTGGAAGATATGGTTCTACCTCCTGTGGTCGTTTCTTGCTATCCACGACTATCCATGAAACCTTCATTCCCGGTACAAATTCCTGTCCCTTCTCTATAAGTTTCCTTGCAGCCTGGACATTAGCCAGTGAATTTTGGTCTTTGTATACTTCAAAATCTTTTACGCTTCTTGAAATCACAAGTTTTTCGACGTCAACATTACCACTCTTCACATCATTTATAATTTCCTTGGCTCTTTTTAGGGCACCGTTGACATCCCTGTTCAGAATGAACTGGAAAATTTCCATAAGTGCCTCTGATTGCAAATCAAAAGAATCTGTTCTCCTGATTTCATATCCTCTGACTATTATGTTCCCCTTTTCATTTTCTGGATAGACAACCCTTCCAGCATATCTTTTCTTTGCTCCGTGGGAAAATAACGGATCGATTATTCTCTCAACCTCTAGCTGTATCCCAAGCTCTCCAGAAATTTTATCCTTAAGATTCGAAGCTAATTTTAGAGCTTCTTCAACATTGTTATTTCCTGTTTTGATGAAAACTGAATCAGTATCTCCATAAACTACCTGAATGCCCATATTTCCGAGATCGTTTATAATTTTCTTAATAGTCTCTCTTGCGAATGCTGTGATACTTGATCCTATATTCTGATCAGTGAATCTATAGAAGCTCGAAGCAAATACCCCGTAAAATGAATTCATTAATATTTTTACCTGACCCTGCATAGAATTAAAATATCTCTTCTTATCAGGGTCATTTTCGCTTTTCATCATTGCTTTGTATTTGTCCCTGGTTATCATCAATCTTTCAAGGATCTCTGGGATCAGACCTTTCCTTATTTTAGCGGAGAGAAATCTTATCCCATTCGGAGCAACGATTTCACCATCAGGTGACAGGGTAGTGAAGCAGATATTGTGTTTGATCATCAGGCTCGGATACATGCTCTTGAAATCCATCACAGCGACCATATCATAAAGTCCAGGCTCTATTGTATGCACGTAACCTCCCTCAATTTTTTCCTCGTTCTGGACTGTAAAATTATTCATTGGGACTGCGATGCTCCTCTTATCTGCTTCCCTTATAAGTATTGAATCAATGAGTGTTGAATTTCCAGAATTCCATACATCATCTAGGGGGAGCATGGATACGGTACTCATGTTTTCATATTTCTCAACCACATCCAGTTTCTTCAATATTTTTAGTGCTAGATATGCATCTTTAATGCAGTATTCTATCACATTATCTCTATCTCTTTCCCATTCTTTGTCTATGTTCAGTCTGTCAACATCTCCCTTGCTCTCTCCAAGAAGCTCCTGGGAAACGAATGCGAGGGTTTCCTGTTTTGGATGAAGTTCCCTTTTTACATTCCACCACGCATCCGCTACGACCCTGCCATGAATTCTCCAGAATTGCCCTTGAATCCTCTGTGGAGTTGAATCATCCCTTGCTATTTTAAGCGGTACATTCTCCTTATCACCAAGGTTGAATAAAAATGGGAGGTCATAACCATCTATATTGTATCCTGTAATTATATCTGGATCTATCTTCCTTATCTCTTCGATGAATCTCTTTAAAATCTCAATGGGGCTGCCTGTAAATGCACCCCTTTCAACCTTCTCTCCAAATTCCACTGTATATCCTATTACATAGAGCTGTTGAGTCTTTATGCTATTTTCTATATCAAAACTCATTATTTTAAGCGGGGGAAGAAAGTCGCTGGTTTTTGTTATTGTCTCAATCTCAACAACCTTGTCTGTGGTAAATTTTTCATATTTAATCTCATTACCAGAGAACCTGATACACGAACCAAGGTCAAAGTCGTAGTAGAACCTGAAATGGAAAGGTATATCAGCAGCTAGAATTCTATTCTGTTCTCTGATGAGCTTTCTGAATTCAGGAACTCTCCATGGGGATCTGCATGTGAATTTAATAGCTCTTACATTCTTACCCTTGTACCATAGTTCTTTCTCTTCTATGCTGACTTTTTCCCCTATTGCCTGCAGTGAATTCATTTCATCATCAGTTGGATTCAGAACGAAGAAATAAGGTAAAAATTTCTTATAAAGAAGGGTAAAAGATTCCCCTTTTCTATTCCTTCCGAATATTTCGAGTACCGGAATTCCATTTTCTTGATAATAAGAAGAGCTTATGACTCTAATCTCATCTTCCATTATTCTCTCATGGTATGAGTGAATTAATACTTTAACCATTATGACTGATCATCTAAAATAAACAAAATTGTAAGTCAAGAATTGAAAAGAATAAAGATTAATATCTGAAAAAAATAAGAGATATGCACTATATTGTAATCACAGGTGGGGTAATTTCGGGCATAGGGAAAGGAACAATCACATCTTCTCTCGGTTATATATTGAAAGAAAGGAATTTCAAAGTTACTATAGTCAAAATTGATCCTTATATCAACTATGATGCCGGGACCATGAATCCTTACCAGCATGGGGAGGTATTCGTTCTAAGAGACGGAGGGGAAGTTGACCTGGATCTTGGTAATTATGAGAGGTTTCTTGACAGGGACCTCGCGAGTGAGAACAATATTACGACAGGCAAAATATACAAAAAGGTCATTGAAAGAGAAAGAAAAGGCGATTATCTGGGAAGCACAGTTCAGATCATACCCCACATAACAGATGAGATAAAGAGGCATATAAGAAGGGTCGGGGAGAACAGCAATGCGGATATTGTACTTGTTGAAGTTGGTGGCGTTGTTGGGGATATTGAATCAATGCCATTCCTAGAGGCCCTAAGGCAGCTTAAACTTGAGGAAGATGGACGCGTATTCTTCATTCATGTGACATATGTTCCGATGCTTCACAGCTTGGGAGAACCTAAAACAAAACCTACCCAGCACAGTGTAAGGGAATTGAGGAGCATCGGTATACAGCCAGATGCCATAATAGCCAGAAGTGAAATATCTTTGGATGATGAAGTTAAGAAAAAAATTGCCCTGTTCACACAGGTAGACGAAAAGGCAGTCATAGGCGTTCCAGATGTTTCGGATATTTTCACGATGCCAATTTATCTGAATGATTCACCATTACCTGGATATATTCTGGAGAAAATGTCCCTGCCAAATCGTAATAACTCCTTGGACAAATGGAAGAACATTGTTAATAATATAGTGAATCCTAGGGAAAATGTTGAAATTGCTGTTGTTGGAAAGTATGTCGACCTCAAGGATTCATACATTTCACACGAACATGCATTCATGCATGTAACGGGAAAAAATGGAATCGGTGTGAGGATAAGATGGATCAATTCAGAGACGGAGATGGACAATTATGAAAAATTGAAGGGTGTCAATGGAATATTGATTCCAGGCGGATTTGGTTCAAGGGGTATAGAGGGTAAGATAAAGGCCATAAAATATGCAAGGGAGAGTAAAATCCCTATTCTAGGAATTTGCTTGGGATTCCAGCTTGAAGTTGTAGAATATGCAAGAAATGTACTACATCTGGAGGGAGCAAATTCAACCGAATTCAATCCAGATACAATGTATCCGGTGATAGATCTATTACCTGAGCAGCTAGGTATAAGGGAAATGGGAGGAACAATGAGACTAGGGGATAAGAAAGTTATAATCAAAAAGGGAACAAAATCATTCGATCTATATCAAAAGGTTGAGATTTTTGAAAGGCACAGGCACAGATATGAAGTGAATCCAAAATTCATCAAAGATTTTGAGGATTCAGGACTGAAATTTACTGCAACTGATGAAGAAGGTATCAGGATGGAAATACTAGAACTTGATAATCATCCGTTCTTTATGGGGTCTCAATTCCATGCAGAATTCAGAAGTAGGCCGGAAAGACCGTCTGTGCTTCACGAAGCTCTAGTAAACGCAGCATTGCAATATAAGAAAATTTCTGAAAAAAATTAAATACGATGATATGAATTTACGAAATATTTAAATACTTTTTTATTATAACTATATTCTATGCCTGAGACCCTAAAGAAGATAGGTATAATAATAGGGGAAAGAGAGGGAAAGATGATTGCCAAGCTTGACAGGGAGATATCTTTTTCAACTAAAATATATGATAAGAATGGAAAAATTATTGGAAAGATCTCCAGATTATTTGGACCAGTTAAATCCCCATACATTGCCATTGACGGAAAAGGATCGAAGGCAGAGGAAATTTATTTGAGGTGGGATAATGGTGGAAGAAGAGAAGAAAAAGGGGAAAAAGGATCTGTTGGAAGAGATAACAAAGTGTCCGGATTGCGGATCAACTCATCTGGTGAGAGATTACGAGAGAGGGGAACTCGTTTGCCAGGACTGCGGACTGGTAATAGACGATAGTTTTATTGATCAGGGACCTGATTGGAGAGCATTCGATTCTGAGCAATCTGAAGCAAGGGCAAGGACAGGTGCCCCCATGACCTACACAATTCATGATAAAGGGCTTAGCACTGAAATATCCTGGAAAAACAAGGACTCTTATGGTAAGAGCATACCTACAAAAAGCAGGGCACAGCTCTACAGGCTTAGAAAATGGCAGAGAAGAATAAAGGTTTCAAATGCAGCCGAGAGGAATCTAGCGCAGGCTCTGCAGGAGCTTGAAAGAATGGCTTCTAACCTCTCACTTCCTAAAGATGTCAGGGAGACTGCCGCTGTCATTTACAGAAAGGCGGTAAAGGAGAATATGATAAGGGGGAGATCAATAGAAGGAGTTGTCGCCGGTTCAATTTATGGGGCTTGCAGAATGATGGGAGTCCCAAGAACATTGGAAGAGATAGCTTCGGTAACAAGGATAAAGAAGAAGGAAATAGGAAGGACATACAGGATGATGTCAAGGATACTGCAACTTGGAATATTCCCATCAAGACCTGAGGATTATATCAACAGATTCTGCAACCGCCTTAGGCTGTCAAACGATGCAAAGAAGAAAGCCATGGAAATACTGAAACTTGCAGAGAACAGGGACTTAACATCTGGGAGAGGGCCAACTGGAGTGGCGGCAGCTGCTATTTACATCGCCAGCATTGCACTGAATGAAAGAAGAACTCAGAGAGAGGTTGCCGAAGTTGCAGGAGTCACAGAGGTTACAATAAGAAACAGATATAAGGAACTGACGGAAAAACTTGGAATAAATGTGGAAGTTTAAATATTTTTTTGAGAGATGAGGATGTAAATCCTCAACAATCTTTATATTTTACTATTTTATGTGGCCAGAGGGCCCGTAGCTCAGACAGGTAGAGCATCTGGCTTTTAACCAGGTGGTCGTGGGTTCGAATCCCACCGGGCCCGTTTGTATTTTGTGATCGTATGCCATATTTCTCAACTTTTACTATATAAAG
>CAZIOW010000049.1:2168-5876 GCA_964541025.1 uncultured Thermoplasmatales archaeon | reverse complement strand
TCGATCTTCTTATCTGACATTATTTCCAGAGCATCCTCTATATTGATATTGTCCCTGGCTGTTATGACATTGGGAGTCATTACTTCCTTTACCAGTTTTTTATCGCTTTTGAAGAATCTTATATCCCTTGAAGTTAAAATACCCACAAGTTTCTTTCCCGATACAACAGGTAACCCTGCAATACCCCTTTCCTTCATTATCCTTATGGCCTCCGATATTTGTGTGTCAGGTGACACTGTATAAAGGTCCCTTATTATGAGGGATTCCTCCCTCTTGACCTTCTTTACCATCTCCACCTGGAGATCCTTTTTCATGTTCCTATGGATTACTCCAATTCCGCCCAGCCTTGCCATTGAAATTGCCATCTCAGTCTCTGTCACGGTATCCATAGGACTTGACACAATGGGTATGTTAAGTTTGATGTTTCTTGATAATCTTGTTGCCGTCTTCACCTGATTTGGCTCCACAGAAGATGCAGCTGGAATAACGAGAACATCATCAAAAGTGTAGGCATATTTCGCCTCGAGCAATTTATCCGAATACATATCTACCTAATAAAAAGTCATATAAATTTTTTAAGAGGATCATAGTCCCAGGATTAAATAATACCTTAAATATTAAGATTTGATTCAGGTATTGATAGGTCCTTTGGGGGAGCTCGTTGTGACGGGCTGAGAGGATCCTGAAAGGGTCGACCCTCAGAACCTGATCCAGGTAATACTGGCGGAGGGAATGAAATGAGAAGAATGTATGTGATTGCTATAGTCGCGGTAGCTGTATTGGTTGTTGCATCTGGTATTTTATATCTTGTGGAACCGCAGGCATATTCAAGTCAGAAGCCTACCATCACCATCTTGACATATTCTAGCCTGCTTCAGTATGGCCCAAATGCAACTCAGGCATACAACTACGTCTTTGGGAATTTTGAGAAATGGTATAATGTGAACATTATCATCAAGAATGCCAGCGGTGATTTACTTACTGCATTGGAACAGACTCAGGGCAGGGGATATGACATAGTTATTGGATTGAATAATCTTGATTCCTATGCGGCATTCAAATCTGGACTTTTCTACAGGTTCAATGTTTCCAATGAATCTTACTTGAACAGAACATTATTTTCATACATGTACTCAAATGGCTATGTCATCCCATATGAATACTCGTTCCTGACAACTGATTATAACCTTTCCGGCCCCATACCCGTATCTGTAATCAGGAATCTCACTTACATGGACCTCTATAATTCAAGCATAGGAAGTCAGTACATTGTGGAGAACCCAACCACGAGTATCACAGGTGAAGAGTTTTTGTTAGGGCAGTATTCATTCTATGAGAATGTTCTCCATCAGAACTGGACACTGTTCTGGAAGAATGCCAAGGACATCAACATTACATCTGATTGGTCCTCAGGATTCACCCTGTTTGAATCTGGAGAAAAACAGATGCTCTATTCATACATAACAGACCCTGCCTATAATGCATATTTCAATCAGACGCCTATTGGTACAACTCCTTTCTACTTTGGGGGAAAATATTACGCATGGATGGAGGTACTCGGCATGGGAATATTGAATTCATCAACCCATAAGTCACTTGATGAAAAATTCATCAACTGGTTCCTAGGACAACATGTTGAAGGCCTGATACCCACCAACGAGTGGATGTTTCCTGCTAACTCCTACGTGGAGTTGCCACAATGCTATGAGTATGCTCCAAATCCATCAAACATCATACCCCTGAACCAGTATGTGAACAATACCTTCCTATATGATAACCTAGGACAATTGGAGCTAGAATGGGATGCCATTGAGACGCAGTGAACTTTTATTCTATCTCCTGATTTTTTTCTTCTTTATCTTACCTATTTTCTTTTTAATCTACCAGTCTCTGGAGTTCAAGGCCAATCCCATAATTCTGCTCCTATTGTACAGGGCAGTCTACCAATCACTTGTTCAGGCTTCCTTATCCACGATAATCGCATTTATTTTGGGGTCAATAATAAGTGTTCTCCTTCTCTTATATTCAGGAAGGTTCCTTAATGTGGTTGTATCATTGCTTTATATTAGTTTCGTAATGCCTGGATTAATAATTGCCCTGGCTATCATATCGGTTATTGGACTCCATTATCCTCTGTATGAGATTATATGGGGCAATGTTATTTTCAATGCACCCATGATAGGGGTTATGGGCTACTCATATTCTTTCAACACAAATCCCAGGGAGGTTCAGATGGCAAGAATACTTGGAGCCAATGACAGGGAAATTATGAAATTGTACCTGCGAAACGGCATTAAGGGCTTGATGCTTGGTTCACTTATTTCCTTTGTGCTGTGTTTCCAGGGATTCAGTCTCCCACTGATTCTGGGTGGCCCGCAATATTCCACTGTTGAGGTTCTGATATATTTAATGAAAAGGGTGTACCTATCAGTAGGTCCTTATCCGTTCTCAGGGGCGTCGTTTGTTTCCATGATACAGTTTCTCCTCCTACTTATCCCAATAATGTCATATTTCGCAGTATTCAGGAATCCCAGTGTAACTATGCCATTTAAATTCAATCCTTTTCCTAAGTGGAAATCATTAATGGCTCTCCTAGCATTGGCCCTTATTATTTTTGGAACTTATTATCCCCTTCTGAACCTTTTTTTCAAATATCCCGTCTACCTACCCGGATATTTCAATTCTATCCTAACTTATACCACGTTCAGGGCAGTAACCAATACCCTCCTTTTTAGCACCATCACTATCCTCATATCAATATTCGTGGTCATATTAACACTGTCCTTGGGGAACCAGATGAGGGCTAACATAATATTTACCCTTTCCCTGGCACTTACTCCTGTAGCACTTGCCTTGTCTTACTTTCTGATTTATAACCAGCTTCTGCCCCTTCCAGTAATGATCATACTTATCTTCGTGGCCATTTCGCTACCTCTCCTGAGTAGGAATTTCGTAGATTCATTAAAGATGGTTCCTCCATCTGAAAGATTCTCCCCTCTGATTCTTGGGGATAACCCAATAATTGCATCTATATTCTATTATTTCAAAAGGATAAGGGGGAATATAATTAGTATAATAGCTTTGGAGTTTGTCACAGTCATGGGGGAGTTTTCTGCAATTGCCACTGTCTATTCAGGAAATACCGAAACACTTACTGTGGAAATCTACAATGAATTTCTGCTTAGGAGAGTTTCATCTGCATATCTACTTGCCGAACTCTTCACAATTGTAATATTTATTTCCACATTCCTCATATACTTGCTGGGGATGAGTGGATATTCCGTCCGTAGCATTAAGAGCAGAGAATATAACTAAAAGATTCAACGATAAGTATGTCCTGAACGGTATTGATCTCAATATTGCAGAAGGGGAATTCAGGGTGATACTTGGACCTAGTGGTACTGGAAAAACAACCCTTCTGAATATTATAAGCGGACTGGAAAAACCAGATGAGGGGAGGATTTTTGTTCGTAATAATGAAATTACGGCTTTCCCACCGGAGAAGAGGAATATCGGATATATTTTCCAGGATCTAGGTCTCTTTTCCGCATTGAGTGTGCGGGAGAACATTGCCTACGGTCTAAGGGTGAGAAAATTCCCTGAAGTTACAATAAAAGAGAAAGTGAATGAGTACGCAAAGAAATTTGGTATTTCAGAACTTGTGGACAAGTTTCCCAATGAGATTAGTGGCGGGCAGAAGCAGCTTGT
>CAZIOW010000049.1:0-2158 GCA_964541025.1 uncultured Thermoplasmatales archaeon | reverse complement strand
GCTCTTGCGAGAACCTTGATTGTTGAACCATCAATCCTACTCATGGATGAACCATTAAGTTCCCTAGACAACTTTCTCAGGAATAACATGAGATGGTATCTCAGGAACCTATCTGAGGAATTGAACCTCACCGTAATTTATGTGAGCCATGATATTGAGGATTGCCAAATTCTTGCAGACAAGGTATCCATACTGGATGCTGGAAAGATAATAGAG
Organism: uncultured Thermoplasmatales archaeon; assembly: GCA_964541025.1. Lineage (GTDB taxonomy): Archaea > Thermoplasmatota > Thermoplasmata > Thermoplasmatales > JAGDXO01. The sequence continues at coordinate 1,942 of CAZIOW010000049.1, read as the reverse complement.
GAAGGAGAAAAGGAGCAGGTACTTTCATGCCCGAAGACAGAAGGAACTGCAAAACTGCTTGGATATAACATAATCAATCTCGGTAACAGGAAAGTCTTTATTCATCCGCAGAAAGTGAAGAGAGGAGGAAACATTAAAGTAAAGATTCTCAGGGAAGAAAAGGGGATTACGTACCATTATCTCCTTGAAACACAGTTCGGAGAGATATATGCAGTCTTTGATAGTAGGTTTAATGAAGATGAGGGAATTTCTATAGAGGGAGTATGATCAATTCATGGCCTGTGGCATAGATGAAGCAGGGAGAGGACCACTTATAGGTCCCATGGTTATAGGAAAAGTTTGCGGTGAACCAGATCAGTTAAAACAGCTCGGTGCCAGGGACAGCAAGCTACTGACTCAGGCGAAAAGGGAGAAGGTGTTTGATCTCCTCAAGGAGAATGCGCAAACAATAGATTATATCATCATACCTGAAGACACTATAGATGATTTTGTTAGAGAGAACAGGCTGAATGAGATGGAAGCAAAATACATGGCCCTCCTTATCGATTCTGAAAACCAGTACATCATTGATTGCCCTGATACAAATGAAGAGAGATTCAGGGACTATATGGTCAGCATCACTGGAAACAAAAATATCGTGGCAAAACATAAGGCAGACCTGATATATCCTGAGGTTGGTGCAGCCAGCATAGTTGCAAAGGTGATAAGGGAAGAGGAGATTGAAAAGATCAGGAAGGAGATTGGTGATTTTGGTTCTGGATACCCATCTGATCCAAGAACCATAGAATTTGTCAGGTCTTATTACGTCACGCATCACAAACTACCTCCACACGTTAGAAAAAGCTGGAAAACCCTTGACAGAATAATAAATATAGATTCATTTTAAATTATTTTAAATACATTCCAAATCCCTCATTAATACATTCATTGAAACTATTTATTTCAAGATGAAATAAGAATAAAATGACTTGGGTGCAGGACTATTTTAATAACCTGAAATCCGCTGCTAACCTAGAATATGAAATAGCAAGGAAGGCTCGTAAAAAAGGGCTTGACCCGAAGACAGATGTGGAGATACCACAGGCTGAAGACCTGGCGGGGAGGGTTGCTGCCCTTATGAAGATAGATGTAGCAGATAAGATCAGGGAACTTGAGAAGAAATTCGACAGGGAAAGGGTAGCAATAGAAATCGCGCTGGAGGTGTCAAGAGAATACACAGGTCCAGTGGAGAAAAAAATAGAGATGGGTATAAGGACTGCACTGGCAGTTCTTACAGAAGGTATACTTGTAGCCCCTCTTGAGGGAATAACCCAGGTCAAGATAAAAAACAGAGGAGATTCAAATTTCCTCGCGATTTATTACTCTGGACCAATAAGAAGCGCTGGAGGTACTGCACAGGCTCTTAGCGTTATCATAGGTGATCTCATAAGAAGGGAGATGGGAATAGGAAAGTACGATGCAACTTCGGATGAGGTTGAAAGATACAAGGAAGAAATACCTCTTTATGCTAGGATACAGCACCTGCAGTATGTACCCACTGCAGAGGAGATAGAGACAGCAGTGAGAGGTTCTCCCGTATGCATAACGGGTGAGGGGACAGAGGATATGGAGGTATCCGGACATAGGGATCTGCCTCTTATTGAAACAAACAGAGTAAGAGGTGGCATGGCTCTGGTTATTGCTGAAGGTCTGATCCTTAAGGCATCTAAATTAAAGAAATATGCAAAGACCTTCAATCTAGAGGAATGGAAATTCGGGGAGGAAAAGAAAGAGGAAGATGCCACTAAACCTAACTATAACTACCTCAAGGAGATAGTCGCAGGGAGACCGGCACTCTCATATCCATCAAGAAAGGGAGGTTTTAGGCTTAGGTACGGGCGAGGAAGGAATACTGGTCTCGCAGCAGTTGCCATACATCCCATGGCCATGAAGGTACTGGATG
>CAZIOW010000048.1:0-5881 GCA_964541025.1 uncultured Thermoplasmatales archaeon | reverse complement strand
TTATATGAGTATAATTGCATTGGTAGGGATGATTCCTTTCCTCTTTTCCCTGAATAATTTGAAAGTTTCCTGGAATGACTTAAGAGGGGGAGTATGGTTCATCCTGATGATTGTCACAATTCCTCTGTTATCATACTTCGGAAGCTACGGCACTGGTATAATAGCATTTCCCTGGGATGTGGTAACTGTAATAATTGCATCGTTTGTAATATACGCCACAGGAATATTCCTAAATAATCCATCTGATGCCATTGAGCTCCAGGAATCTGTTGATAAAGAGGAGGTCATTGCCGAGCCATCTTAATTTTCCGCTAAAAGAAAATAATTATATTATTTTCTTATTTGCTTTCAATGGAAGATTGTGTTTTTTGCCAGATTGCAAGTGGTAAGAGGAGTGCAGAAGTCATATTTCAGGATGAAACTGTTATTGCATTTATGGACCACAGACCCATAGGCAAGGGGCACATACTTGTTGTTCCTAAAGAGCATTATGCAGACGTTTATGAGATACCTGATGATATATTGTGCAGGGTTTCTGTGGTCGCAAAGGAAGTGTCTATAGCCATAAAGAAAACATTCAATCCTGTTGGGATCAATCTTGTACAGAATAATGGGACGGACGCTGGACAGACAGTATTTCACTTTCATATACACGTGATCCCGAGATATGATTCCAGTTACAACAGGGAGCTCTCCAAGGTAGCGTGGGGAAGGAAGGTGGTCTCACCTGATGTCCTGAAGGAAACCCGAGAGATGATTGAGAAAAATCTTGATATTTAAAAATAGGAAAATCTTTCACAAGGTTTTTTAAACCTCTTTGTATAAGGAATAAGTTATGTATAGATTTGGTATTGCCGGTATTCCTCTTGGTTCAAAGGGAAGAACTGTAAAGGAGGCCGTTGAAAATACATTCCAGTTGGGACTTAATCACATTGAAATTCAGCTTTTCAGGATAAGCATTCAGGAAAGGGAGATGAGGGATTTTGTCGGGCAGACCCCAAAGGATCTGGATGAAATACTCCTCGTTGATCTCCTGAGGGGAAATCAGGACGGTGTGTTTGAATCTGTTGGAGTAAATCGCCCAATAGAGGAAGATGATATCGGAATAGAGCTTTTCTGGAGCATGGCAAGGGATTACAAGGAACTCAGCCTGGCGAGAGATGTGGCAAAGGAGCTTGATGTCAAGATAACTCTTCACACCCCTTATTATGTGGATTTCGCAAACGAAGATAAGCTCATTGATGATTCTGTTCAGCATACCCTCTGGGGTGGCGTGATTGCAGATGCACTGGACAGTGAATTTGTGATAACACATCTAGGACTGGTGGAAGGTGACAGGAAGAAGGGATTAAGGAAAACTTCCAGTACACTCAAGAACATAATGCAAAAATACAAAACCCTTGGAATAAAATCACAGCTATGCATTGAGAATTCAGGCAAGGAAGAAGTGTATGGAAATGATGAAGAAATAGAATATCTGGAGAAAAATGTAAAGGGGCTCAAGAGCATAACAAATTTATCGCATATCTATTCACTCAGGAGGGATTTTCCGCAGGATATGGATGATTTTTCCTCCATAATAGAAGATGCAAAGAAGAAAGAAAGACCACTTTATTTTGAGTTTTCAGGGGTGGAATTCCAGGATAACAATGAGTACAGGATAACTCCCATCAAGAGGGGCAATCTAAAATTTGAACCGCTTGCCGATTCCATGGCATCCTTTGACGATGAGTTGACAGTCATCTCATTCTCACCTCTTCTCGAGCATGATGCACTTTACATGAAGGTTATTTTTGAAAGGAGTATTCTGAAGAAGATAGGGAAGGTAGTTAAGCCGCTCCCACAATGAGAATTATTTAATATACCTACACGATCTAAGGGATATGGGAACTGTCCTTGAGTCCATTGACTACATCCTGAAGAATTTTGAGAATCTGCGAGACATAGATGAAAGCTCCATAGAGAAAATATCCAATCTCATACTTTCTTCCCAGAACATTTTTGTTTATGGTGTTGGAAGGTCAGGGATCATTGGGAGAACCTTTTCAATGAGGCTTGTGCAGCTAGGTCTGAAGGCATATTTTGTCGGTGAAACAGTAACGCCAGTTGTCACATCCAGGGATATAGTTATTCTTATATCAGGAACAGGAGAGACGCAGGGGACTCTCCTTGTTGCACAGATCTCAAAGAAAGTCAATGCTCGAGTTGTTTCCATAACTGCGGAGAAAGACAGTTCATTGTACAGGATGGGTGACTATAACATACTCCTTAAAACAAACAGTTCCTCTGATTTGGCACCTTTGGGAACACTTTTTGAACTGTCTACTCTTGTATTACTCGATGCTATGGTCGCCCTTCTCATGGAGATGAAGGGTGAACATGAAGAGGATTTGAGAAAGAGGCATGCAATCTGGGTGTGAATCAACTTTTTTCCAGACCCAAGAAAATATAAAATATGGAATGAATATCTGCATCTATGCTAAGCAACCTTGAAAAGCTTGAATCAGTCGTACAAGAAATTGTTACAAAGGAGGAACTTTACAAACTGGAATCTGCTAAAGGGTACATAGGACTTGAACCATCTGGAATGCTTCATATTGGAACTGGTCTATACTGGACCAATGTCATAAATACCGCAGTTAGTACTGGTATGGAATTTTCCATATTGCTGGCCGACTGGCACGCATCAATAAATGATAAACTTGGAGGGGACATAGAAGTCATAAGAAAGGCCGCTGATTATATGAAACACGGATTTCTTTCCTTAGGACTGAGCGAGAAGGTAAAATTCGTCTATGCAAATGATCTCGTAAAGGACCCTGATTACTGGGCACTTCTGCTAAAGGTTGCAAAGGCACTTACACTTCCAAGGGTCAAGAGAGCCCTGCCCATAATGGGAAGGAATGAAGAGGATGCTGACAAGGATGTTTCCAAATTAATTTACCCTCTCATGCAGGCCACCGACATATTCTACATGGATCTGGATGTGGCAATGGGAGGGATGGACCAAAGGCATGTCCATATGCTGGCCAGAGACATCCATAAAAAGATCAGAAAAAAGAGCTTTGTGGCAATCCATGGACCTCTCATCTCATCCCTTAAAGGAGGAAACAGGATGGATCCAGCCAACAAGATGAGCAAGAGCAAGTCGGATTCCGCGATTTTCATCCATGATACCCCAGAAATGATCAGAGAAAAGATTAAGAGTGCCTACTGCCCTGAAAAGGTGGTTGAGGGAAATCCCATTCTACAGATATACAGGAATATAATATTCAATTTCTATGCCCATTCCCTTGAACTGGAGGAGATAAATAAACAGTACAGCAATTACAGTGAACTGGAGAATGATTACAGACAGGGTACAATACACCCAGTTGTCCTGAAAAATGATCTATCTGAAAGACTTGATAAGATACTTGAACCATCCAGAAGGTATTTTAACCAGAGAAGTGATCTTTTAAATGTAGTAGAGGGACAAAAATGAAACCTGTTAAGGATATTGAATTCAAAAAGGGAATGAAGGTATCAGACCTGATGGAACAGTTTGGAAATTCTGGAGGATTCACCTCCCCAAAATTATATCTTGCAAAGGAGATAATCAAGCAGATGAAGGAGAACGACGCAGAGATATTTCTCAGCTTCCCAGCTGACATAATATCCACTGGTACAAGGGGAGCTATAATTGAACTTATCAAGCTCGGCCTCGTCGATCATATAATAACAACTGCTGGCATGGTAGATCACGATCTAGCCAGGTGCTACAAGAACTATTATCACGGAGATTTCATGATGGATGATAAGGAGCTCAGGAAGGAGCACAAGTACAGGCTTGGTAATGTTATCATTCCCAACGATAACTATGGAGGAATAATTGAGAGGAAGATGCAACCATTCCTTGAGAAAATATATGAAAAACAGAAAAGGTGGACAATCTCAGACCTTGTATACGAACTCGGCGCAGAAATGAAATGCGAATCAATATTGAAGAATGCACATGACAGAAAGATCGATATATTCATACCAGGATATGTGGATGGTTCTTTCGGGTCCCAGATATGGTCATTCTGGGAGATGCACAGGGATTTCCAGATAGATCTACTGGAGGATGAGCACAGGATTAGCGACATAATGTTCTCATCATCAGATAAGAAGATGGGAGCACTTATGATAGGTGGAGGGATATCAAAGCACCACGTGATATGGTGGAACCAGTTCAGAGGAGGACTTGATTACGCTGTGTACATAACAACGGCACAGGAATATGATGGCAGTTTATCTGGTGCACAGCTGAGGGAGGCGATCTCTTGGGGGAAGGTAAAGGAAAAGGCAAAACAGGTGACAGTTGAGGGCGAGGCAACAGTCTTCCTGCCTATTCTTGTGGCTTCACTTGTTGATGAATTCAAATGAATCTGTACTTATAGGAAAGTTCATCCAACTTTTCCTTCAAATTTTTTCTGTACTGGGAATTGAATGATTTCTCTTCTACGACAAACCCACTGCAACCTATGCTCTTTCTCATCATCTCTTCAAGAATCTGAGTAGAAATTGCATTTATTCGATATTTTGAGGCTATGTGCCCCATTGCAACATTCTCCTTCATTGCGAGAGAAGTGAATTTTGTTGCATAGTGTAAACCACCAATACCGCACAATACATCCACATCATCCTCATAGGCCTCATTCACAGACCTTGCCATTATTAAGCCAGCATCCCTGTCACCGTATTCAATTTCAGTTGATCCTATTTCCACGAATATTATTGGATTATCAGAATAGGGACCGTGGTGTGTGGCTTCATATGTTACCTCATAATCCATTCCCTGTGAATATTTATGGACGTTCATCAGTATAGAACGCGCAAATCTGGCATCATAATAGCTCATTTTGAATTTTTCTCCTCCCAGGTCATTTGTGTCAAAGTTTCCAACAGGATGGACCGTCAAACTCCTAACTTTCTTCTCGCTGGAATGTTTGCTAAGGACTATTATGAGTTCTCCTTCTCTTGCCTTTATAATTTTCTCTATGTGTTCCAGAAAGACAGGATGTCCATCTACTTCCATAACATCCATTCCGAAGTCCTTTCTTATGAAAGATGCCATATTCATCCCAGCCTGATCGTCCTTCCCAGCTACAATTTTCATTATATCGAGCATTCATACATCCTGGAATTAAATTCTTTTCCATGGAAAAGGAATTATATTTCTGCGCCCTACTTTCATGATGAATGAAAAATACTATGTTCTCTGGGGTGAAGAGTCAAAATCATTCAAAATGACAGATGATCTAAGGAAGGCGATTTTTGATAGACTTGGGGTTACCGAGGAGAAGGATATATGGGATGGTTATATATCTCAAGTCAATGCCAAAGATCCGGTTAACATTCCAGTAATTGAAAAATGTATCCCGAAGGGCAATATTTCTTTTGATGTCGGAGAGAGGTTTTACCATTCAATTGGAAAAGGAGGTTCGGACTTTGCTGCCTTTCTCGATGGAAGAGAAGTTAAGATTGTCGATGCTGTAGTTTATCCAGATGTTGATGAATTGCAATGCCTGATGAAAAACATTGGAAAGGACGTTGGAATAATTCCCTATGGTGGTGGTACCACGGTTACAGATGGTATATCTCCTAGTGACGGTAAAGAATATTTCCTATCCGTAGATCTAAAGAGATTTAATTCTGTGAATATAGACAGGGAGAATATGATTGTAACTGCTGGAGGAGGTGTTAAGGGACCAGATCTGGAAAAGGAACTCAACAAGGAAGGCTTCACCCTTGGGCATTTCCCTGAATCATTCCTTCATTCTACCGTAGGAGGATGGATTGCAACAAACGCCGCAGGTCAGGAAAGCAACAGATACGGGAAAATGAGAGACCTGGTTGT
>CAZIOW010000047.1:0-6018 GCA_964541025.1 uncultured Thermoplasmatales archaeon | reverse complement strand
ATATTAATGGTAAGACAATTAACTAAAATCAGAATTCATCAATTTCTAATTTTTTTACAAAAATGATAAGGCATATAAAAACGTAGGATAGAGGATTATTCAAGATTGCACAGTTCTTTAATAAATATTCGGGTAACCTGAGTTAACGATAGCTCCCCCTTTGACAGTTTTTCTGCTAACTCATTCAGCCGGTCCTCTTTCATGCTGAGTATGGCCATAAGATTATTCCTTATTTTTTCCCTAGATTTGATTATATCGTAACCTGAGCTGACTTTTTCCTTTTCACTCCTGATTGCTTGAATAAGTTCCTTCAGCCCTGCCCCTGTCAATGAGGATACCTTAAAGAATTTGTGCGATTTCGCAGTATCGGGAATACTAAGTATTTCCATGAGCTGCTTTTCTGCTATGTATGATTCTGGCCTGTCTCCCTTTGTCAGTACTATGAAATCCCCTATTTCCATCTGACCAGCTTTCATGGCTTGAATTTCATCTCCGAGGCCCGGAGCAAGGACAAGCGTGACCAAATCCGAAAAATACATTATATCTACCTCATCCTGCCCTGCGCCCACTGATTCAATAATAATCATGCTGAACCCTATGTATGTTAGGAGATCCAATACATCTCCAATTGCAAAATTAAGACCACCACTCTGTCCTCTTGTGGACATACTCCTGATGTATGCATTATTTTCATCTGCAATTCTAAGTCTGTTCCCCAGCAACGATCCCCCACTATAAGGACTAGTGGCATCTATCATTATAACTGCAAGCTTCTCATCCTTCGAAAATTCAAATACCAATTTACCTATGAGAGTAGATTTTCCTGCACCAGGAGGTCCCGTAATCCCCAGTATAAACGATTTCTTTTTTTGTCCGTCGATTATTTTCCTCAATTCATCAAAACCATCAAGTCTGTTCTCCAATATGGTTATGAGCTTACCTATGGATCTCCTGTCGTTTTCTATGGCTTTCTGAACAAGATCCTCAATATAAGTCATTTCATGAGTATTCCTTGCGGTTTAAAATCTTTTCATCTTGCTTATTTTATCTTTTTCAACAACCTCAGTGGTAGAAGCACGCAGCTAACTCTTCCAGGTGATACTTTTATAGGAAAATCTGAAAGATATGTGCTTTCATCCCAATTTCTTACCTCGCTTAGGTTCTTATTTATTATTGAATCTGACAATAGATCTGCGGATATGGTAGATAAAATGCAGGCGTCTCCATCAAATCTTGCATCTATTATCTTATCGCCATCCAAAGTAATATACAAGTTTATTTTATCTCCACATTGGGTGGGAGCACTTTCTAACGTGGTCTTATGGTATATTTCTGGTTTCCCCCAATGCTTTAGTTCACCATAATTCATGAGAAAATCATCAGACACTTATATCACCCAGAACTTCGAAAGATTTGACAAGTTCATCCTCTGTATTGTATACATACCATGAAAACCTAACTCCTCCGTTAACGCCCAAGAATTTGAACAACGGTTCTGCACAATGGTAACCGCTTCTTGTGAATACGTACTTTGCGTTCAATATACCTGCAACATCATGTGGATGAATGAATTTTCCAGTTACTATACCCCTTGACTTCAGCCCCTTCATGACATTTTCATAATTTTTAGATTTTACATTAAATGAGATTAGCCCTGATCTCAGGTCTGGATCATTTGGCCCGTAAAACTCAATCTTCGGATTTTCGTTTGACAGTTCTAGAGCTAGTTTTGTAAGTTTTCTTTCATGGTTCCTGACATTCTCCATACCTAATGAGGAAAGGTAATCAACAGCGGCACCGAGACCTACGGCCCCTTCAACATTCGGTGTACCTGCTTCGAATTTAACTGGAGGATCTTCATATTGTATTTCCTCATATGATACATTTCTCACCATTTCCCCACCTTCCATGAATGGATCCAGGCTTTGCAGAATTTCATATTTTCCATAGAGACATCCTATGCCCATCGGGCCTAGCATCTTATGTCCTGAAAAAGCCACGAAGTCGATATAATCATTAACCTTGAAAGGAATATGTGGTATGGATTGTGCGCCGTCCACAATAAAATAACTTCCAAACTCTTTCGCAATTTTTCCAAATTCATTTATATCATTAACTGTACCCAAGACATTCGAAACATGGGTCATACTTACAATTTTAACATCCTTCCCTATTTTGCTCTTAAAGTCCTCTAGATCCAAAGTTCCATCTTTTCTAATATCTACAAACTCCACGATCACCCCTTTTTCCCTCAGTCTGAGCCATGGCAAAAGATTGCTGTGATGCTCCATCCTTGTGAGCAGAATCTTTTCTCCTTTTTTAAAACCCTTTGAGAGTATATGGGAAAGCATGTTAATGCTTTCAGTGGTATTCCTGGTGAATACTATCTCTTCATTTTTTGCCCCAATGAAGTCAGCAACTTTTTTTCTGGAATTTTCATAAAGATCAGTAGCTTCTTGAGCTAAACTATAAATTGATCTGTGGACGTTAGCATTGTATTTTTCATAGTACTGCACTATCGCGTTTATTACCTGAACTGGCTTTTGAGATGTAGCCGCCGAATCCAGATAAATGAAATCTGAATTCAGAATTGGAAAATCTGATCTTATATCAGATGCTAGCATTCAATCCACTATTTCATCAACCATATTCAAATATTTTTCCCTTATCTCATCTGGTATGGGATCGATTATGGGATTTATGAATCCCTCCAAAACAAGTCTTTTTGCATCTTTGGTTTCTATCCCCCTGGCCATCAAGTATAGGATCTGCTCTTCTGGTATGTTTGAGACAGTCTCACCATGTTTTGATCTCACATTGCCGTTATAAATTTCTAAAGTAGGAATTGCATTCCCCTTGGCTTCCTTAGAAAGCAGTAGCAAATTGGCCATAAGGAAGGATTCTGTGGATTTAGATTCTTCACCGATTCTAATATTCCCCCTGAAAATCATGGAACTTGAGTTTCCGAGTATACCTTTGAAAATTATATTGTTGTGTTCATTTGGTGCCACATGATCTGAAAATACCTCAAGATCCAAATGGTTGTTCTTCTTACCTATGGCAGAACCGAGATAGTTTGAATCTGAAAATTGGGATTCGTGAACCATGTCGATTTTAGTTATGTCCTTTGGTCCAAAAACTGAAAGATGAAAAACCTTGACTGAGGAATATCTACCTAAGTATATTTTAAGATTAAGATGGTTGAATTTAGACAAGGATGAGTCTTCCAGTAAATAAAGGCTAAGCATGGAATTATCTCTGACTTTTATTATGGCGGAATTAGAAACAGTAGTACCAGAAGATTCAATATAATTTACAATAAAGTTAACTTGAGAGCTCTCCCCTACTTCCATGTAGTGTCGTGCCACATAGTCTGATTCGTTTGTTAACATAATTTCAGTCAGTTTATCTGAAACATAGTTATCTGGAATCTTCATGAACATACCGTCTGTAAATTTCGCCTGATTAAGAATCTCGAGTTTACTTGAGCTTTCTGGGAAAAATAATTCCTTGTCTATCTCATCAATATGTTCATTTATGCTGGAATAATGGAACTTATCATTACCAAGGTATCTGCACGGTGAACCGTTGTGAAGGGTGTATCTGGTTTGCATTCCAGCACACTTTGTTCTCTGGGTTCTATTCAGGGGGAGGATTTCTTCCTCCCTAAGGTTTGTATAGTATTTCATGCTTGGAGAATCAGGTGGTCCCTGCAAAGGTAATTGCTGTGCAATTTTCTCCTTGTTCTCTTTGATAACTTCTATATTCATCCCACGGCACCCATCTTACTCATTTCTAACCTGATAAGCTTATTGAATTCTATGGAATACTCCAAGGGTATTTCCTTGAGGACGTCATCCAGGAACCCCAATACGATTAGAGACCTGGCATCCTCCTCTCTTATACCCCTGCTCATGAGGTAGTTTATTTGATCTTCTGATATCTTTCCGACTGAAGCCTCATGTGAAAAGGCTGCAGATTCATCCAATATTTCATTGTGAGGATACGTATTGCTCTTAGATCCGTCATCAACTATGAGAGCATCACATTGCACAGATGACTTTGAATTATATGCGCCTTGATTTATTCTCAACAATCCTCTGTAAACAGACATTCCTCCTCTACCAGATATGCTCTTTGCTACGACCTTCGAGCTTGTATTTGGGGCCGCATGCACTACCTTTGCCCCATTATCTTTCCAGACAGGCCCCATGGCAAGGGCTACGTTTAAGTTAGATGTAGATGCGTACTCTCCCCTCAATATTGAAGACGGATAAGTCATGGTAATCTTTGATCCAAGACTCCCTTGAACCCATTCCATTCTCCCGTTCTCTTCGACCCATGCCCTCTTTGTGGGCATGTTTATTACATTATCCGACCAATTCTGTATGGATGTGTACCTTACTTTGGAATTTTTCTTAACGTATACTTCAACAATGGCTGCGTGAAGTGAATATTTGCTATATGTTGGTGCGGTGCAACCTTCAATGTAATGGACTGAGGCACCATCCTCTGCAATTATGAGAGTCCTTTCAAATTGTCCTTCCAGTTCCCCATTCATCCTGAAATAAGCCTGTACTGGAAGCTCAACATGAACTCCTCTTGGAATGTAGAGAAATGATCCACCAGACCACACTGCAGTATTAAGGGCCGCAAATTTGTTGTCGCTTGGGGGGACAATCCTTCCGAAATGCTCCCTTATAATATCTGGATATCTTTGTAATGCTGAATCCATATCCATGAAAATTACTCCTTTATCCTCCCATTGTTTTTTTATCTTAGAATAGACGCCCTCAGATTCAAATTGTGCCACAGTACCTGCCAGGTATTTCCTTTCCATCTCAGGTACCCCAAGCCTGTCAAAGGTATCCTTGATTTCCTTTGGCACTTCTTCCCAGGAACTTGCTTTTCTCTCCTCAGGCTTTATGAAGTAAGTTATCTCATCAAAATTCAACTCCGAAAGGTCAGGTCCCCATGTAGGCACTGGCTTGGAATTGAAAATTTCAAGAGCTCTTAGTCTGATATTCCTCATCCAGTCGGGTTCCTTCTTAACTCTTGATATTTCCTCTACAACATCCCTTGTCAGTCCATGACCTACCTGATATACCGGCTTGACATTAGTCCTGAAATCATACTTATCTTTCTTTATTTCAAACGATTCATCTAACTTCTGCATTTATTGCACCTCCTCTATAATAATCGTAACCATACTCCTCTATCTTCTTGGCTATTGAAGAGTCCCCACTTTCAACTATTCTTCCATCAACCAGTACGTGTATAAAATCAGGTGATACATAATCCAATATCCTCTTGTAATGGGTAATGATCAAGAGACCAGTACCACTTTCCTTGGCTCTTTTTACTGCATCTGAAACAATACGCAATGCATCAACATCCAATCCTGAATCTATTTCATCCAATATTACGAATTTTGGTTTGAAGAGGAGCATCTGTAGTGCCTCCATTCTCTTCTTTTCTCCTCCTGACAAACCCTCATTAAGGCTTCTATCCAGGAAGCTCTTATCCAATCTGAAAGTGGCAAGGAGATCATTAGCCTGTTCAATGAACTTCTTATATTCCAGCTTCTCATCTGGATGAAGGGAAGAATAAGCAGTCCTCAGGAAGTTAATGTACTTTAGACCCTGAACCGCAATTGGTTCTTGAAAAGCAAGAAATATTCCTTCCCTTGCTCTCTCGTATATCTGTAAAGGTGTTATATCCTTCTCGTCAACGAATATTTTCCCCTTTTCTATGGTATATTTAGGGTTACCTATTATAGCCTGTGCCAGAGTACTTTTTCCAGCGCCGTTTGGCCCCATAAGTGCATGAATTTCACCTGACCTAATAATCATATTAAGCGATTTCAGAATCTGCTTATCGCCTACCTTTACCCAGAGATCTTCAATTTTTAACATATGCCTATTTTGATCTTCCATCTCAATCCAATGATTATGGATAGTTCGTATTTAAACATTTTTTACTGTCTAAAATGATAAAATGTATATAGCCTATTATATT
>CAZIOW010000046.1:0-6333 GCA_964541025.1 uncultured Thermoplasmatales archaeon | reverse complement strand
CAAACGCCGCAGGTCAGGAAAGCAACAGATACGGGAAAATGAGAGACCTGGTTGTAGGCCTTAAAATGGTGAGCCCTGCTGGTGAAATAAGAGACAGGATTGTCCCCAATCAATCCGCATACTTCAGGCCGATGGATATTGCAATTGGAAGCGAGGGTGCTTTTGGAATCATAACAGAGGCGAGTCTCAAAATAAGGAAGATTCCAGTAAAATTGTTCTATCAGTCATTCATCTTCAAAAATTTCGGAGACGGGATAGATTCACTCAGAAACATGTTTGTAAATAATTTGAATCCACTGGTCGCCAGGCTTTCCGATCCAGTGGAAACTGAGCTTTCTCTCCTCGGGATAGAAGAAAATTCGAAAACAAAAATATTCAAAGGATATCTCAGAATGAGGGGAGCACTGAATGGAGGGTCCCTTCTGATAATTGTCAACGAAAGTGGAAAAATAAGACGTCCTCAAAATTCCATTTCTACTGGCAAAGCGCCTGCGGAAATATGGAGGAATGGGAGATATGAAAGGCCCTACATGTACAATTCTCTGCTGAAGAAGGGAATACTTGCAGATACGATTGAAACATCAGCACCCTGGAGCAAGCTCCTGAATATATATGATGAAGTGAAGAAATCATTCGATTCAAAATTGGCTGATCTTGGAATAAGGGGAATTATAATGTGCCATCTTTCGCACGAGTATTCAACCGGCTCAGCCCTTTATTTCACCTATCTTTTCTATTCGCCCGATAAGAGAGAAGAAAAACTCAATTCCATAAGGGGGGCTATAATGGAGACAATAATAGAAAACGGGGGGGCAATATCACATCATCACGGTATAGGAAGATCATTTAAACATTACCTGAAGGATTATGAGGGTTTGAATTATGAACTGATAAAATCAGTGAAGAGGACACTCGATCCGGATGATATCATGAATCCTGGACTAATTGATCTTTCCTGATTACTTTCTTTCTTTCCCTCATTATTGTTTCAATGATAAGGAATGGTAAGTGTTATAACTCTGATCCATATGAATTATAAATGAAAGCACTTTTTATCATCAATCCTGTTGCAGGTGGAGGTAGGGCAGGAAAAGTTTGGGAAGAGAGAGGAGAAGAGCTCCTTTCACTATTTCCTGATTCGGAAAGTCAATTCACATCAAAACCAGGTGATGCCACTGAAATGTCTGGAAAAGCGGAAGAGCATGGATTTGATACTGTGGTTTCATGCGGTGGTGACGGTACTCTGAACGAAGTAATAAATGGGATCATAGGGTCCAGGGTATCACTTGGACTTCTTCCGCTTGGAACAGGATCCGATTTTGGAAAAACAGTTGGAATAAGGGATCTTGAGTCAGCAATCAAAGCGTTGAAGGGAAATAAAAAAATGCAAATAGATGTGGGAAAGGTTGAATTTATTGGCGGAAGAACAAGATACTTTGTAAACTCTGCTGAAGCAGGATTTGGTGCATATGTAATGGATTATGTCGATAATCACAGGAGGCTTGGAAGTTCCTCATTTATAGTTGGAGTTTTAGCCTCCCTTGTAAGGCTAAAAAAATTTGAAGCCCATGTTTCTGTGGATTATAGGAGTGACATCAACAAAACTATAGAGATAATCGTGGCAAATGGGAGATACTTTGGTGGAGGGATGCTCGCTTCACCAGATTCCAGACCTGATGATTCTATTCTCGATGTCCATGTTCTTGAGCCAGTCGGCAGAATCAAAACTATTCTGCAGTTAAGAGAACTGATCGATGGGACCTATATACAGAAGGGCCATTCCAGGGAATACAGAGGAAAAAATATTGAAATTAATGCCAAAAATATTCTTGTTGAAATGGATGGTGAAGTGATCGAATTAACACCTATAAAAATAGAGATGGTGGAAAAGGCACTCAGTATGATAGTACCCTAAAAAGCATTCAGGAAAATTTTTTTCAGGTCTTCTTCACCAGCAATTACAGGATTGAATGCAATTTCACTATCCATCATCGCCTTTGATACCATCTCATCTATTTTGCCATTGAATTCTTCTTCCTTGATTCCGAGTTCCCTTATGGTCAAAGGCTGTCCTATTTTTCTGTAAAGTGTCATTATGCCCTCCATAAGTGAAGGTATATCGTTGAATCCTAGCATTCTGGCCACTCTTTCATATTTCTTTCTTGTCAATTCGTCCACAGAATTGAACTCAATAGTGTGTATTAGAAACAATCCCACAGAAATTCCGTGGACAACATGAAATGTTGAACCGAATGAATGCCCCAGAGCATGGGCCAGGGCTGTACCACTGTTAGAGAATGCAATACCTGCCATTGTTGCAGAGAGATGCATCAGGTCCCTGGACTCTTCATCACCTCTGATTGATTTTTCAATGTTGTGGAATATTGTATCTATAGCCTTTTCGGCAAGAGCATCTGTCAATATTGATGAAGTGTTTGATGCAAGTGCTTCGAAGGAATGAACAAGCGCATCAACACCTGTAGCGGAAATTATTTTCGCTGCATCAGGTGTCACGGAAGAATCGAGGATTATTATCTCCGGAACAAGGCCATAATTTGCCAGTGCAAGCTTTCTATCACCATCACTAAGCACTATACCAAAGGAAGCATCACTTCCGGTCCCAGAAGTGGTTGGCACAGCTATGAATTTTATGACGAATTCAAGTTTTTCAAATGGATTCACATCTCTCAGATCCTTTTCAGGATATGTCATCTTTATCAGGATAGATTTTGCAAAGTCTATTACGCTCCCACCACCAATTGCCATTATGGCATCATATTTCCCGCTGAATGATTTTGATGCATTTTCGATGCTATCTATAGACGGTTCCGGCATCACATCATCGAAAATATTTACATTAAAATTCTCCTTTATTGATATAATTTTCTTCTCTATTTTCTCTCTGACAACTTTGTCCGTAATAATCAGTATAGATGAAATTCCCTCTTCCTTTAACATGGGGGCCGCATCCTCCAGGATGTCCCTCTGGAAGATTATTTTCCTTGGAAATTGAAAAATTGACATACTCATTCCAGATACTGCGTGGGAATGCTCTGGGCAACCTTGACCATGGCTATTGCAGCTGATGCGTATCTTAGGAGGTGAGCAACATTCCCCTCAACCTTCATCTGACCTGTCAGCATTGCCTGCGTTGGATTTATCTTCCCATCAATTATTTTCTTCCAGTTTGAATAGGTGGCTGTGAGCTTGTATGGAGCTTTCATTTCCGGGTCCTTTACTACAGAACATTTTTCGCAGATACCATCACTGAGATATAGTATGAAGCTGTCAAAGGGAGGCTTCTGTTTCAGACTATCCAATTCAATCATCTTGAAAATTATAGGTTCTTTCCAGCCCTTTCCTGTTTTATTGTAGTCCGGACTTTCTTTTAGTCTCTTACAGTATTCATTCACCCACTCTTCGGATGGAAAAAGGAGTTTTTCACTCATAGCATCACTAGTCTTAATCGTATATAAAAAAATTTGGCATGACAATGTCGATTTTCTTCAAAATTATTTTTTATAAAGATAATAACTGTATTATTTTGAAGGCCCGGAATGAAACAAGACAAGAATTTATATAAAGAAAGTTACTACAAAATGATAATAATGGCTATTAGCAAAGTTCCTTCAAAAATGGTGAGCTGGGAGGAAATAGAAAGGTGGTCAGAAATCATTGTTGAAAAAATAGGTGGCGAGAAATTTGATTCAATAATTTCAGTGATTAGGGGCGGACTCGTCCCAGCCAGGATCATTGCAGATTATCTGAATATAAAGGATCTTTATACACTGAAAACTGAGCACTGGGGCGTCACTGCCACCCCTGATGGAAAGGCAAAGATCACACACCCGATAGTCATAGACCTGACTGGTAAGAAGGTCCTTGTTGTGGATGATATAACAGATACTGGTCAATCTCTGAGGCTTGCACTTGATGCAGCGAGAATGAAGAATCCCCTTTATGTGAAGAGTGCAACACTTCTTCATATTAAGAGAGCAGAGATTGTTCCAGACTATTATGCTGAGGAAATAACTTCAGAAAACTGGAAATGGTTCATATTCCCCTGGAACAGAAAAGAGGACCTGAGAAATCTGGTATCAGGATGTATTGATGGCAAAATGTCCGTTGAAGAAATATCCAAATGCCTTGTAGCGAGGCATGAATTGTTTATTTCTAATAGAGAACTTGAGGAAACACTTGAATGGCTCCAGAATGCAGGCAAAATTGAGATAGGAGAGAGGATAAATAAAATGATCTAGGGAACTATGATTGTTCCCTCTTTTTCTTCAAGTGCAGGGTACATATTTTCGGCATTTGTGATAATTGCCATGTGGCCGGTCTTTTCTACAAAATTAATGGCAGCATCTATTTTGGGCAGCATGCTTCCAGATGCGAAATGTCCCTGCTCCCTTAGCTTCTTTATTTCCTCCAGGGAAATTTTTCCTATCTTCTCCCTGTTCGGTTTATTGAAATTTATGTATGCTGCATCCACAGCAGTAAGTATTATGAAAATATCAACGTCCAGTTCTACTGATAGAAGGGAAGAAGCTAGGTCCTTATCAATAACGGCCTCTACTCCCTGAATAACACCGTTCTTCCTGATCACAGGAATACCACCTCCGCCGACGGATACTGGTACGAATGAGTCATTCAAGAGGTGCTTTACAGCATCCAGTTCCAGGACATCTATCGGTTTTGGAGAGGGGACCACCCTTCTGTAACCCCTACCGGCATCCTCCTTCATTATGTATCCATTGTTCCTCTGTAAAATTATTGATTCATCTCTTGTATAATATTTCCCAACAGGTTTTGTTGGATTCTTGAATGCCGGATCGTTTTCGTCAACTATTACCCTCGTGACAACAGTCACAACTTTCTTGTTGATATTCTTCTCATTGAAAACTTTCTGGAATGATGTCTGTAGAAAGTAGCCTATGCTCCCCTGAGACATTGCATCACAAACATCCAAAGGCATTGGAGGGGTAATTGATGCCGAGAATTCATTCTGCATCAGGATAGCGCCTACCTGAGGACCGTTGCCGTGAGTAAGAACCACATGATTTTCCTTGAAAAATTGATATGTCTTAAGGGCAGTAATTTCAGCCCTTGAAATTTGTTCATCTGCAGTCCCCTTATCATATTTCTCGAGTAAAGCATTACCACCAACTGCAATTGTAGCCTTCATTTAAATCACGTTGAGACGCCTAAAGTGCATAAATGTTAATTAAAATTGCTGTCCTATTTTATTATCTTTCCAGTCATTATGTACCATATTATCAGATCCATAATTCCTGGTAGAAAACCATACTCTTCTGAGAGGGCATTGAATTTCTTTTCAACAATATAATATTCCTTTGGATTCTTTATCTTTATATTTTCTCCGTAATATGAAGAAAGGAATCGCTGTATGTGCTTGTCAAGTATTGAATATTGAAAGTATCCTATGTTTCTCAGAAAATGGGAAGATTCTTTCATTCCAATTCCCATGTAGTTCTCAACAATCAGTTCGCGCCTGTTTTCCTGTTCAAGATAAGATTCGAGAAAATCCTTTTTCTTATAATTATATTCAATGTACCTGGCCCTTGTATTTTTGAATCTGTACCTGCATCCTATTAATTTTTCCCTTATTTTTTCCTTTGAATAATCTTCAAGGTCCAGAAGTGATGACTGACACCTTAGACCCATCTCTGCAGACGTATTAGCTGTCAGGGTACAAAATATTAATTCAGAAAATTTTTCATCTGGGGAGGAGTCTTTTAAAGAAAGGAATTCCGCTTCCTTATACTTCACCTTTTTTATAACATCATCATTCTCAATTGTGCTTTTAATTAAATTCTTAAGATCACCTTCAAGATGTTTCGTCATTATCTATCTCTCTTCTGATTCCTGAATGATTCAAATTCTATTTATATTTAATTGTTATACATTATACCGGTGTATAAAAATGGGAGATTTAACTCCAAACGCTCAAAAAGTATATGAAACTTTGAAGAAATTAGGTGCCACAGCCGAGGAAAAATTGAAAACAGCTGACGATGTAATGAAGGCAAGTCAGATGGGCAAAGGCGTAGTCAATAATGCACTTCAGGAACTGCAGAACAAGGGATATGCTAAAAGAGTCGCTAGGCAGAAGAGCGCCGGATATTTCATAATTAAGTGATGAGAACCTTAATCCTATGTATAGATAGAGACAATGATTTTGGAGAGAAGGCTGCGATAAAATCTCCCATGATAGGAAGGGAGGAAAATCTTAATGCAGCCCTCTCTTTGATTTTAAAAGATCCTGAAGATTCTGATGCCAATGCCGTTTTCTCTGGCATTTCAACCTATGAC
>CAZIOW010000045.1:0-6380 GCA_964541025.1 uncultured Thermoplasmatales archaeon | reverse complement strand
ACTTCAAGGATGGCTGGGAACCTGGGATATGAAACGTACGTTCTTGAAGACTGCTGTGCAACATTTGAGAGAAAGGGGTTGGATGGATCCATACTGGATCCTGAACTGGTACATTTGGTGAACCTATCATCCATTGACGGAGAATTTGGAAAGGTTATAGTAACGAAAGATATTGAATTCCATTGATGTCAGGACTTGCTGCCATCCCTGTTTCTACGGTAATGAGATGAATACATCTCCCTATCCTTAATGTCCTTTGCATCAATCATAGATTCCAAGGGGACAATTCCAGACCATCCTTCTCCGCGGAAATAAATCTCATTATGTTCACTGTAAGCTATAACATCTTTCTCTTTATAATGCTCATCAGGCCAAACCTCCATGTCGAGCAGTTCCACTGGCTCGCCAAGGTCCGCTAATATGGAAGTTTCCAGGTCTGGGCCTCTTGGTTTACCGACAAGAGTACCTTCACCTATCTCCCACAGCCTTCCATTAACATTCAGGTGACCCCGGCCCTTGAGTATCAGATAGTATTCATCTATGGCGGAATGGGAATGCAGTCTTGCTGAAACATTTCCGGGAAGAATTTTTTCATATCGTATGAAAAGTCTGGATGGTCCGAGCTTCGGGGTGAAAAATCTTTCAATCTCATCCTTTTCATTTCTCACAAGCAGTCCTTCGTCATGGTAAATATCCACAAAAGGGGGAAGATATAAGTTTCTTTTCAGATCCGAGCAGACATATACCTCATGACTCCACATAGAACACTGGCGTATTATGAAGTTCATGGTCTCGTCATCTACAGTCGGCATTCTAATCACTGTCTTATTTCTCCTTTCCGGATTCATGAATCCTTGCTGTTCGCCTAATTTAGACCACAGCCAGTTGGTGAAGGGTATTGCCATCTTTCCATGTCCTTTCGGTAATGAATCAGAATCTCCAAAATACAGTTTCCAGGCGTAATCAGCCCTTATGTTTTCGGAAGGTATATTTCCATCGTGATTACCACATGTGCATAAAATGATCATGAATTAAATATGAAAATTAATTTTATAAAAATTCCGTAAAATAAGGAAGGAAAATTTTAGTTATGTGCTTATCTGCTTTCTAAATGATTCCACGGCTGCCTTTATCTCTGCAACGGATGCTTCACTTTCCAACGTGGTGATGTCACCAGGAATCTGCTCTAGATAAACTGCCTTAATGACCCGTCTCATTATTTTCCCGCTCCTAGTCTTTGGCAGAAGATCTACTACATGTATCTCATCTGGAACTATCACAGGTCCAAATTTCTCCCGTACAGCTTCCTTTATCCTCTCCGAAGCATTTTCCTTATTTATTCCCGACTTAAGCACAACAAATGCCACCACAGACTCGCCCTTGACAGGATGAGGTTTTCCAAAGACACCAGCCTCTGAAACAAGACCGGATGAAAGAATGGCATCCTCTATTTCTATGGTACCTATCCTATGGCCGGATACTTTCAGGACCTCATCAGCCCTCCCGAGTAACCATATGTATCCATCATTATCCTTTATGGCATAATCACCGGTGAAATAATATCCCTTGAATTTGGAGAAATAGGTGCTTATGAATCTATCAGGATTCTTGTTGACAGTGAGCATCAGTCCAGGCCATGGCTTCTTGATAAACAGGAAACCCTTTTCTCCAGGTTCAGCAGGAGTGTTATCTTCCTTCAGTATTACAGGATCTATTCCTGGCATAGGGAAGGTTGCAGAACCAGGTTTGAGAGGCCATTCCGCTATGCCAAGCTGAGGAGAAATAACGAACCCTCCTGTTTCCGTTTGCCAGTAGGTATCAACGATAGGGCATCTGGAATTCCCTACATTCTTATAATACCACTCCCATGCTGCTGGATT
The DNA here is from genome assembly GCA_964541025.1 of uncultured Thermoplasmatales archaeon. Classification (GTDB taxonomy): domain Archaea; phylum Thermoplasmatota; class Thermoplasmata; order Thermoplasmatales; genus JAGDXO01. Next base: position 4,500 of record CAZIOW010000045.1, on the reverse strand, counting down.
TATGGGTTCCCCAACTGTACCAAGCACTCTGAGTGAAGAGAGATCATGTTTCTTCGGATATATATCTCCATATTTCATGAGCATCCTTATGGCAGTGGGTGAGGTGTAAAGGATATTGACGCCATAGAGCTCTATTATCCTCCATATCTGGTCGGGGAACGGATAATCAAAACTCCCTTCATAGAGTATTGATGTGAGACCAAGGAGCAGCGGAGCGAAAACAATATAACTATGTCCAGTGATCCATCCAATGTCGGCTGCACACCACCACCTGTCAGTTTCCTGAGGGTTGAATGCCCATTTCATGGTGTTGGCAACCCACACAGAGTAGCCACCTGTACTATGCACGATTCCCTTGGGCTTACCAGTGGTACCTGATGTATAAAGAATGAATAAGGGATCATTGGCATCCATCTCTTCAGGTTCCACATAGACATTTTCCCCGGCTATATGATGGTACCAGAAATCCCTACCTTCAACCATACTCACTTCTGTATCGGTGTGCTTCACCACTATGACAGTTTCCACATTACTTGTCAATTCCAGGGCTTTATCCACTATATTTTTTAGCTGTATGATTTTGCCTCTTCTGTAACCGCCATCTGCTGTGACCACAAGTTTAGCACCTGAATCGTTTATTCTTTCAGCAAGTGCCTCTGCACCAAAACCGGAGAAAACTAGGGTGAAAACTGCTCCAATTCTTGCTGCTGCAAGCATGGCAACAGGAGCTTCGATGATCATGGGAAGGTAGATGGCAATAGCGTCACCCTTTTTTATCCCCATATCCTTCAAGGCCTGTGCAAAAGCATTAACCCTTTTGTAAAGTCCATGGAATGTTACTATTTTTTCCTGACCTCTTTCATTAGTGTAGATGAACGCTGCCTTGTTTCTTCTATAGTTATTAACATGCCTGTCAACCGCATTGTAAGAAACATTCAATTTTCCGTTTACAAACCATCTGTAGAAAGGTGCATTGGAATCATCAAGAACCCTGTCCCACTTTCTGTACCAGTTAAGAATCCATGCCTGCTCCTCCCAAAATTTATCAATATTTGAAAGGGAGTCATTGTACATCTGCCTGTATCTCTCTATGCTGGGATTATGGATAGAGCTGAAGGGGAGTGAATTATTATAAGTATCCATGTAACTAAAATAGAACTCCTATTAAATATTTTAAGTCCATTCCACCTTTTAAGGTAATATCACTCATTGTTCATCATTTTTAAGAAAGTTTCCAAAATACGGGCAGACATTCCCCATATGATTCCATTGCTCAATTTGAACACTACCTCATGGTCCATGGTGGATCTTCCAGCTTGAAGATCTGCAATCGATATCCATCCTAGAAAGTCGGTCTCCTTTGATTGAACCAGAGCGGATTTTCTCTCATTTCCTTCCGCATTATACACGAATACATAAACCAACAAGTCCATCTTGTTCCTGGGTGAAAATGGGCCAAAATAACCCATGATCTTTTCCCTTTTCAATTCAAGTCCTGTCTCTTCCCTTACCTCCCTGATAACAGTATCCAGAAGATCTTGGTCCCCATTATCATAATGCCCACCTGGGAAAGCAAATTGACCTGCCCACGGATCATCAAGTTTCTCGCTTCTTCTTTCCACAAGTATATTTCCGTCTTCGTCTACTATCAGGGCAACTGCAGCATATGAATAGGTTTTCAAAAATGGTATTTGCTCAAATTTCAATTTGTCTTGGACGGAGTACAAATCCACCATTATCCAATATAATTGTATTAATAAAACTTCCTTAGTTAGCAGGGTTATGGTTAAATTCATTTTTTACATATAGGTTTGTGATTAACTATCTGGAAGTAATAATCCTCATTCTCCTTGTAATAGGTGTCGGGTATTTCTTCCTGAAAATTAAAAGGAATATAGATTAGATAATTCTAAATAGGATAAATGTATTATCCATAGATCAATATGCCATTTGGGCACCATCATAGGATGAGAAAAGAAGCAGGCTTGGATCCTGACGAAATAGCATCCTTTCTTGATCTGAGGAGTGAACAGAAAATAATTGATATCGGAGGGGGAGATGGCTATTTCGCGCTTGGATTCCTAAAATATACTCCAAATGTATACATGTTGGATATAGAGAATTGGAGTAATGAGGATTTTAGCAAGAAAAACATCAAATTCATTCAGTCAAATTTTTGCAATTTCAAAACTGATGAAAAATTTCATGTGGGATTCATGGCAAATGTTTATCACGATTTCAGGATGGAATGCAAGGAAAACTCACTTAATAATTTGGAGAATTTAATTACAGAGAGGATTGGAATACTTGACTTCATACCAGGTAAAGCCTTCTTCGGTCCGCCCTTCAAGGTGAAAGAGGAAGACGTAATATCAGATATGGAAAAAATTGGATTCAAGCTCACAAAAAAGAAGTACCTTCAGTACCATTATTACCTTGTTTTCGATAGAAAGAATGAATAAGAATTTATATCTAATAATCGGGCAGAGAGCGCTGCTGAGTTTCAGTTACGGCATTCTAAATGTCATAATATCCATTCATCTCCATGACATGGGTTTTTCCACATTGAAAATTGGAGAAATACTTGGATCTGCCATATTAATAAGTGCTGTTTTATCCTTCATACTGGCAATGTTTGCTGATCATTATGGAAGGAAGTATGTGCTCACAGCTCTTTTCGGAGCATTTTCTATCTCTGTTTTTGCATTCTTCAACACCAATAACCCAATTCTGCTATCCATCTTTGCCGGTCTGGGCAGTTTTACAGGCTCCGGAGGGGGCCCCATAGGCTCGGGTGGGCCATTTGGAGCTATACAGACCGCTTTAATAACCGAATTTAACGAAGGTAAGAATTTTGTCAAAAATCTGTCATGGGCCTCATCAATAGGTATCTTGTCTACAGCCTTAGGTTCCTTGTCTCTCACCCTGATAGGTGATTATGATTCAAAATTCAATATACTTTTATATGTGATGATTTCCTTTGGACTGATTTCATTATTGATTTCTCTGGCCATAAAGGACAACGGTCTAAGAAGCAAGAAACTGATTCCAGTAAATTCATGGAAGAATATAATAAAATTATCTATCCCCACCATACCTGGAGGTATAGGGGGAGGAATGATCCTTCCCATATTCTCTCTATGGTTCCATTTGAAATACGGTTTATCTGTTTCAACAATAGGTATTATTTTCTTTATGTCGAATATATTCGTAATCATAACTATGCTCATATTCGCCTATTCGAATTTTTCGCAGATCAAAACAATAATTTATACAAGGCTCGCATCATCATTAGGACTGATCATTCTTGCATTATCGCCGTTTGTAATCCTTACGGTTGCATTGTTCATACTCAGAAACTCATTGCAGATGGGAGCGATTCCGGTCAGACAATCATTTTCCATGGGTATAGTTCACGAATCTGAACGTGCATCCACTTCCGGCGCCACCAGCATGGTAAGAACGGGCTTCACCTCAGTTTCACCGCCTTTTGCAGGAGAAATAATGCCCATTAACATTGATCTGCCACCCATCGTAGGGGGCATAATATCCCTATTAGACCCAATTCTGTACTACAAGTTGTTTGCAAAAGAATTCAAAAAAAGGGAAAATAATTAAGTTTCAATTTCCCTTAAAAACAGTGCTATACCAATCCTTCCTGACCTTTCCTGTTATATCAAAATACACATGCTTTATGTAAGTAAATTCTTCCAGAGAATATGGGGAAAGGGAGGCCCCATGTCCGCTCTGTTTATAACCAGCCCATGGCATCTCTGATGGAACAACAACATGCTCATTTACCCAGACAGTTCCAAACCTAAGGTCTCTTGTGGCCCTTACCGCAGTAGTAACATCTTTTGTCCATACGGATGTGCCTAATCCATATATAACATCATTGGATCTCTTGATGACATCATCATATTCTGTGAACTTCAAAACAGTGAATACAGGTCCAAATATTTCCTCCTTAACTATGGATGACTTTTCATTATCCGTGGAAATGACAGCGGGTGAAAGATAGAATCCTCCTTCATGTCCTTTAACTTCAGGGGTTCCTCCACCTGTAATCAGCCTTCCTCCTTCCTCTACACCCTTTCTGATATATCCCTTGACCCTCTCCAGATGAGACCATGAAATGAGCGGCCCTAAGTCTGTGGAATCATCCATGGATGGACCTATTCTCACATCCCTGAGCCTGTTCTCGAGTCTCCTGATGAATTTCTCGTGTATTTCTTCATGAACATAATATCTGGTGGAATTTGCGCAGTCCTCGCCGTTATTTATAAGACCTCCTACTATGGCTGCTTCAACCGCAGCATCTACATTAGCATCCTTGAAAACTATGAAGGGAGCCTTACCTCCAAGTTCCAGCGACACCTTCTTTAGATTGGAAGATGATAATTCTGTCAATCTCTTCCCAACTTCCGTACTCCCAGTGAATGCCAACATATCCACCTTTCTGTGGCTGGCTATCCTCTCCCCTATAACATTACCCTTACC
>CAZIOW010000044.1:0-6540 GCA_964541025.1 uncultured Thermoplasmatales archaeon | reverse complement strand
ACAAATTTTTTCAGTATCAAAATCACCGAACGGCAAATGAAGTGATATGTTAGCTCCAGCATCGCTTATCATATCGATATCCTCTTTTAATGTTCTGCCAAGAGCATATACCTTTGAAAACATTTTAGAATTAACTATTTCTCTTGTGATGTTGAATTCAGAAATATGAGCACTCGGATAAGAGACAAGTGCTCTATCTATTCCCGAAGATGAAATTAATTTTGCTAAGTGGAGCTTCTCTGAAAAAGTGAAAGAAAGACCAGGAGCTTGGAGACCCTCCCTTAATGTGTCATCAGTGATCATATATCCATATTAAAATTGGCTATTTCAATTGCCATTCTAACATATTATAATTATCTTAGAGCATAGGTATTCCCATTCACTGTGACTAATTCTTTTTCGTTGAATCAATATCGCTGAGCTCATATTTTTTGAATTTAAAGGGAATTTTAGGAGAATGATTGAAAGAATCAGATGTACCAACGTACACATAATCTCCATGAGATTTAAGGAATTTCTTGACAATTTCGCATTCTGACATCCAATACTCTCCAATAAATCTGTTATAACTGTAAGTTCCAATTATGTATTCCTTCCTTATAAAGAAGTCATACATTTTTGACCCTATTGGCATCCCATGGACTATGTAAATATGAGACATCTTTTTCATTTAATTAAAATTACTACTACATATTATTAATTTGCTGAATACAATCTATACCTCACTTTACTATACTGATATTCCCTCATAGCAAAATGAAGCACATTTCCAGTAGCAGTTATCATCCTCACATTTATAGTCGCATTTTAGCAGGCACGTCTCTTTATTAATATTATCAATCTTCATTATGATTAAATTGAAATAAAAGTATTAAATTTTTTTGGTGGTAGATGGATAAACATAATCATTCTTGTAAGTTTTCCTTTATTATTTCAGCAATGTCCTTAATTTTGAGCTTCTCTCCGACATCCATTGTCCTTGATGCATCTTCCATCATTGCCATACAGAATGGGCATGCGACAGCAAGCTGCTTTGCTTCTGTCTTAATAACCTGTTCCATTCTTATATGACTTATTGACTGGTCACTTTTCACTTTGTACCAGTAATTTCCCCCTCCAGCTCCACAGCAGGTGCTTTTTGGTCCTGATTCTTTCATTTCTACAAGATTTCCAGTTGAATTCAAGATAAATCTAGTATCTTCATATTTTCCATTTATTCTTCCAAGGTAACACGGGTCATGAAGTGTTACTGTCTCTTTGTTATTTTTTACTTTTAACCTTCCTGATTTAACGAGGTCAGATAAAATTTCAGAATGGTGTACAACTTCTACATTTAACCCAAATTTCGGATACTCATTTTTAAATGTATTATAACAATGAGGGCAGGCTGTTATGATTTTCTTGACTCCATATTTCTTGAACGTTTCAATATTCTGACCGACCAGTTCCTGGAATCTGCCTTCTTCACCTATTCTTCTCGCTGTCTCTCCGTTGCATTTCTCCTCTGAACCAAGTATTCCAAAATTTATTCCTCCCTTCTTCAATAATTCTATTACTGTTATAGCTGTCTGTTTTCCTTTTGGATCGAAAGCTCCCATACATCCTACCCAATAAAGTACATCCATTGAATTTTCATATTTTGGAGCGTATTTCAATAGATCATCTCTGTCTGATGGAATTCCGCCAAATGGATTCTGCGCATAAGTTAAATTATTGAGATAATCTACGGTTTCTTTAGAAATCTTGCTTTCCATTACTAGATTTCTTCTTGTCTCAATCACAAAAGAATGCGGGTCAATGAGAACAGGACATTCTTCCACACAGGCCTGACAGGTTGTGCAAGACCAGGCTGCATTTTCACTCATAATCATACCGCTCATTTCAATGTTGTCTTCGTAAACAGATTTTTTCAGATTCTGAAGAATTACCCTTGGATCAAGATCTGAACCAGCCTTGACGGCTGGACAAGCTCTTTCACATCTTCCACAGTCAGTACAGGACAACAATTCAATTTTCTTCCCAAATGGAAGATCAGAGACATTTTTTGCACCAACCTTAAAATCAAGGTTTCCTGATTCTAGTGCTTCAGAGAGGACGAAAGGAGTAGTAAGTTCTCCTCTGTTTCTTATTTTACGTACTGCAACCCCGACGCTTGAAAGTGCAATATGGGAAAGTTTTGAGAAGGGGAGATAGGCTGCAATTGCAAATGCAGTCATAATATGAATAAACCATAGATCTCTGTAAATTTGGATGCCATTAGAAACATTTATTCCCAGATAGGGAAAGAGAAGGCTTATCCCCCATTCTAAGAATCTATATTCATCAAAATAGTTTCTGAAAAGAAATATCTTCAGCCCTCCAAGAATAAATCCTTCAATTGCAAGCAAAAGGAGGGAACCAATAATAATGTAATCATCAAGTAATGTATCAAGTTTTATCTTTTTTGCTAGCCTCCTGTACAACGCCATAGATAGTCCAATAATAAGTATTAATCCACCTATGTTAGCCCATACTTCGAAATTTAGGTAAAACCAGCCAGTAAGGATTCCAAAACCAAGGAGGGGTTTTAAAATATCATGTGAAAGTGCTATCAACGATGTTGATATGAATAATATAATCATTCCGTAGAAAATGAAAAAGTGCATAAGACCAGCATATCTGTCCTTCAGGATTTTTTTATGAAATGCCCCGTACTGAAGCAATTGATTTAATATTTGTTTCCATTCCTTCCTTATGAAAAGAATGGCATCTTTTATTTTAATACCAAGTCTTGAGTAACTTCTATACCACCAGATAATATCAAAAATTGCAACTGAAAAAGAAGTGATGTATAGAATTATCAATTCTGCCAGCGGAATGAACACAAGCGTAGGACTTTCAATTAGGGTACTCAATGCAATTACACATAAGAGACATAATTACATTAATTTTTCTTATCTGGTTCTTATTTAGTTATTCTATTCTTCATAAATTCCGATGCTAAGATTACCGACAAAGTTGTAATCAGGTGAGAAAATATTCATCTTTAGGTCTGTGTTACTATGAGGTAAAATCACAAATGGAATCATCTCAGGATAATTCAATTTGACAACGAATCCTGTTGTTTGCGATTTTAAATCTATTACTTTCAGATCCGAATTGTTAAAATTTTTAATGTTAAACGTAAATAAGAACGCCTCCTCCCCATAAAGTGTCTCGTGGTTAAAGGGAATAATATTTGTTGAAACAACTTGTGTCTGATTATTCTCATAGCTGTAAATTGTAACGGTTATACTCATTACGTTAACAGTAAATGCAGTTTCAGAATGTAAACCTAGAAAAGCAACTGAAGAAACCGCTAGTGTAATGATAAGAATAATTATCATTTCATTTCTCTTTTTAATGAATTCTTCACCGGGTTTGATTTCTAAAGGTTCCGTAACGGTATCACCATGGAGGAATTCTATTATGATTCTTAATTCTACCGGAGCAATAATTAAAACGGAGTATCGGGTAAAATAATTCCTCACAATTCTATTGCAATTTTTTATATTGACAGAAAAAATAGAAATAATCAGATAACTGTAAAAACAACATCACTGAGGCCACAAAGATGAAACCGTAATATTGGTGACATAGACTGGTATATCATATTCCCTACCAAGGGAGTTATCATAATTGAAAATGTAGTCGTTAGGCTCCTGAGAATATCCCAGGCCAAGTACTTCGATACCATCTGATACAATTGTGGAAATGCGCAGTTTGGCAGTTTCCATTTGTGTAGCATTTAGTACCTGGTATGATCCAGAAGAAAAATTATAGAAGGAACCAAAATCCTCATAAAGCACAAAATTAACGAATTTAGATATACTGGGGAAAAGCATGAATCCTCTATTAACTCCAATTATTGCCTTTGGAAAAGCAAGTGAGACATTGGAGATTATATCGACAAAACTCTTGTATTCCCACGGATACTGCTCTACAACGTCCAAATCATCGAACATCACCCCATTAAATCCCTCCCGGATGGATTTATTTACCAAGGTAAGTATGTAATTATTCCACAAGCTTGAAGATACATTTACTATGGTTTGATTCCATACCGAATCGTAGCCTATTGTTATTTCTGAAACGTTAATGGTGACATTTGGAAAAATTGATCCATCAAATTCTCCTAGGTCTATATATGCAATTTTTATTGACTTGATCTGGCTTAGATTATTAGAGGAAAATGCGTCAGGTTGGAGAATAACAATGCTGAAATTATTCAAATAATTTATTACACTATAATTAACATTGCTACCATAATAGACTGCAAAATTTTTTATTTTCATGTTTTCAATGAGAGGAGAATTTTTTTCTTTTTTTAAAAAAAAGTTAGGTTGAAGCGTTAAATAAGAGAATATTACCAGTCCAATAATAATTATAACAAGAAATGCCTTCTTTCTCTTGTTGTAAATTACCACATTGCTCTATTAATAATGAAGATAAATATGTTAGTAATAATTTTAAAAATATTTCAAAAGTCAGAAAGTTGTATATTATAAGGATAAAATGTGATAGTTTCACAGTTCATGTTTCAACTTAAACTGTAACTCTTTCAATTTTAAATAATATGTAGTTCTAGATCCTCCATTATTTTCCTTGATTTTTTTGGTATTTCGGAATACTTCCATTCTTCACCAATCTTTAGCCTACTTATCCTTTCCAGATGTTCTATCACGTCCTTTGGCGAATAGTGTTTGAGCATATTCCTCTTTCTTAAGAGATTGAAGATACGGTAGTGAAGCATAAGTGCTATGAAATTGATGAACATCCATCCCTGGAGCTGATAATCATCCCGCACATAAGTACGATCCGCTTGAATTGTATTTTTAAGCGTATCATATGCTTGCTCTATGTCCACCCTTGTTTTTAGCATATCATATATTATCTCACCTGATACATTAAGATCCGTCAACACTCCAATCTTCCCCATCTTATTTTCCTCAGCCCTGAATCTGGATACTGCTCCCTTTTTTCCTTCTTCTCTCCTGAGAAAGTCTTTTTCTTCCTCTGCTCTTAGTGATGGATCATGAAATAAGAAAAGATTCCTCTTTCTTGGTATATGGGTATACCATACAGGCCTATCCTCGTACAGAAAATAGCGCTTCATTTTCACATCGTAAGAAATGAGCCTTGAATTTCTCTTGAGGGGAAGAATGTAATGAATGCCTCTCTCCTCAAGATATTCAACATTACTTGAGGAATAGAATCCTGTATCTCCAACAAGAACTATATCAGATATGTCCGATTCATCAATAGTTTTTGAAATGCTCATTATACTTGTTACTGATCCCGGGAGAATCCTATAATAAGAAGGTTCCTTTTCTTCAAGATTGAAGAGAAGAAGAAGCTGTATTATTGGCAGTTGAGTGTTCTTTGAGTCATGGCCCAACATCGCTGATATGACACCTTCTGATAGTGATATGATGCTTGTAAGATCAATGGCCATGTACCTGGATTTTGAAATAAATACATTCATGAAATTGGTGATTGCATTTCTATCCATTCCTATTTTTCTAAGGATCTCAGATATGTGCTTTGGATATGTTGATGCTTCAATAACATCAGAAAGATACGAATTCTGGTATTGAAACTCAAGATTCTTTATGGTGGTGTTATGTATAAGGCGCATACATGCAAAAACAAAAATCTCCTTCCATTCAGGAAAGTTCTTTTTCAGAGCATTTCTGATATCTTCAGAAATTTCCATGATAAGGGATGATGCGCCATATTCCTTAATAGATATCTGGTCATAGCGCTTCATCATTCTCTTGTATTTAGGTTCAATCAGGCCTTCAGGAGTTATTCTTCCAAGGTATTCATCAGTAATGAGCTGTGCCCTTCCCTTCTCCCTGTTCCACTTGCTGTGTACTTTATAGAGATAATAGAATTCACCATTCTTCACTATGTGTGTTCCTTTTGTTTTCCATTTTAGTACCCAATCAGGATATATCATATTGTATAGATAAACAATATGATATTTAAGCTTTATTATTACCAGATCTGGTAAAACAAAGAATTTAGCATAACCTATTGTGTAAAATTGACTGAGTTACAGATTAAATATAGAAAAACCCAACATATCAGGATATTCGCAGGCATATTTCATATCGCATCCTTTAAGATTTCCATTGAGAATTATTGCAACTAGGGAAGAGAATGAAGTAATAACAACGAACCCTGATGAATTAAAAAAATCAAAAAACATTTAAATGGTGGATTATATTTAAAAACAATGATTGATTTTGATATTTATTCATATTTTTACGATCTTGTAAAACAGATACCTGAAGGAATGATTACTACGTACAAATCTCTTGCAAATGCTCTAGGGGATGTAATGGCCGCAAGAGCAGTTGGCCAGATGCTTGGAGAAAATCCACAACCTATCATAATACCATGCCATAGGGTAGTCAAAAGCGACGGAACAATAGGTGGTTTCACGCATCTTGAAGGAATTAACAAAAAAATTGAATTATTAAAAAATGAAGGAATAGAAATAACAAATGGAAAAAT
>CAZIOW010000043.1:0-6674 GCA_964541025.1 uncultured Thermoplasmatales archaeon | reverse complement strand
ACTATGTAATAAAGGGACGTCCCTTTATTACATAGTTGTAAAGGCACTTAAAGAAGAAAAATTTCTGAAGAGAGTGCTCGCTCCAATAGGGGTTGCTCTTCTGGTTCTGGGGATTTCAATGCTCATAGTGATGGCGATAAGGATAGAGCTGTTTGGATGGGGTACACTTGATCCAGCGACTTCGGGATTCATAGCAGTTGTAACTGCTATCGGAATTTATTTCCTTGGTAAGGCTTATTCAATAGGGAAGAAACTATCCGCAGGGCTGGATAAGATAACTGAGGAATTCCTTTACACCAGAATAACCGTATTTTCATTCTTAATTGCAGTTTCAGTATTCTCCTATGGGGTTTATTTGGGATATTTCGCTGCTCTTCAATCACCTGACATAGGTCTTTCAATCATACTACTGCTTTATAGGATAATACCATTCACCATAGCGGCAATAATCATCTATGACCTTGGCAGAATTATAGAAAGCTTTACTCTATATGAAAAAGGCAGGAGGAGGCATATTCTCATAACATACCTCATGTCGGCTGGTTATTCTGTCAGCTTCGCAGTTGCAGTTCTTGGTTTAATATCATTTGTCACTGCTGGATTCCAGGCAATAAACCTCAGGCTAACCTATGATAAAATAGCATTTGCCTTAACTATTGTGGGAATGGCCTCCGGAATAATCATATCTCTGGAAAGGAGAAGATATGAGACAAGAAACAGAGGGATTTTACAGGAAAATAGAGTTGCACAGAAAGATAGTGACAAGCCTCAATTATAATCCATATCATGATTTTCTTTCTGGATTGATTTTATCTAAGCTGATAAGAGAAGATAAGTGGTACATGCTTCCATTCAGGGAAGAAGTGAATGTAATTGGCCCCTGGCGTCTGAACGTCACCCCAGATGGATATAACATTGTGGCTGATTCTGCACTTAGTAAGTTTAAAGGAAGAGTGGATATGATCATTTCAGACCTAGACGGTCCAGTGAATAGGATAATTGAAAATGTGAATGCTATAAAGGTAATTCATGCCCATGGTGATAATATTGGCAAAATCCTTGAATTTGTTCCCATTCTCAAGGGGGTATTGCTTGGAACGACGCAATCAATTCCATTTGGAACTGTTAGAAATATTGGTGGATTCACAGACGGTGACAGGGCAATTATAATGGGCAAAATTATGGGAGCCAAAACTATTAATGTATACGGATTCAACTGGGATGATCCTGTGGACGAACCCAGGGATATTAAGAAGAAGAAAATGTCTATCGGGAAAAAGATCGTTGAAGAAATGACTAATATAAAGATACAATACATGAACGAGGGATGATAATCGCAGATAGTATGCTGGGCAAACTTGCCAGGTACCTCAGAATCATGGGATATGAGGTAGAATACATTACTCCTGACAGGGATGATGACTTCATAGTTAATAACAGTCAAGGCAATTTAGTTCTGACAAGGGACAGGGAACTTCACTCCAGAATAAATAGTTCTATTCTGATAAAGTCTTATGACCCTATTGATCAGCTCTTGGAGATAAAGGATAGGCTGCCCGCACCAACATTCAGGTCATGGGAACTGTGCCCCATATGCTCCTTTAGGCTGGAGAAAGTTGAATCAAGGAATGGACTTCCTGATTATGTCTCGAAAATTGCAGAAGAGATATTTTACTGCCCTAGATGCAATAAATACTATTGGCAAGGTTCGCATACTTCTAATTTCAAAAAGATGATGGAGAGTATTGGCCTTGAAATTTAAAGAGGATAAGGGTGTTTTTACAGTAGAAATAAGAACAGATGAAGATTTATGGTATATATCCCTAATTCTCAAACCAGGCGATATGATTATAGCGGATGTACTAAGGAGAGTTGAGAGGAAGAATGATACAATCAGGAACAAGAAAACAGAAAGGCAGAAAGTCAATGTGACAATTAAAATTGAGAGCCTGGAATTCATGGAGATATCATCAAGGGTTCATATTGTTGGGGCTGTAATTTATGGACCAGAGGATCTCATAGGGGAGCACCAGTCAATAAACACTGAGAGGGGCGATTTTTTAAATATAATACCCGTAAACAGGGAAGAATTTATGAGAGGATTGGAGGAATCCACAGGGATTAGCGAGAGTTCAGTCCTTATACTTTCAATAGATGATGAAGAGATTTCCCTCTATTCCATAAATGAAACGAGGAATGAACTTCTTTGGAGCATCAAGACAGGACACGGAAAAATGTACGGAGAGGATTCTTCAGATTATATGGAAGAGGTCAAGAAATTGTTAAAAAAGGAAGGAGAAAAAGAGCTCTATATAATAGGACCTTCTCTTTTCAGAGATTCACTTGTGAAGGTGCTTTCCAAGGAAGGTATAAGAGCCATCAATACTCAGATCAGCGGATCGAGGGAGGATGGAATAAGAGAATTGCTTCAAAGCAGCATTCTGGACCTCAGGAGAAGCACGGAGAGCAGGATAATCAGTGATTTTCTCAAGAGAATAAATTCTGAAACTGCTGCATATGGAATTGAAAAGGTAAGTTATCTTCTGGATATGAGGGCAGTGGATACTCTAATAATGACTGACAGATTTTTCAGAGAGAAAAATTCCAAGGAATTTCTCAACAGATGCGTTGAAGGCTCATGCAAGGTTTTTATTGTTCACAGTTCCTGGGAAACTGGGAAAATAATCCAGTCATTTGGTGGATTAGTTGCTATATTGAGATATAGAATATCCCAGGAATCATCCGCCTGAAAAGGATTTTATTACTGTTAATTCCGAACCATCCTCAATGATCTCATCCTCAGGAACAGGCTTTCCATCTTTTATCAAGATTGTGCTGTCTATACTCAGCCCTAAATCCTTTATTATCTCGGATCCTTTTCTGTTCCCCTTAATCTCTTTCTTAAGATTCTCCCCAAGAATATTGATATATATCATCGTCAGCCATAGCCCCGGGCAGATTCGAACTGCCGTCAACGGGTCCAGAGCCCGCTATGCTTGGCCACTACACCACGGGGCTTCATTAGTGTGATGACGAAGTAATAGATATTATTTACTGTTTTTCAATTACCCCCGATTAACAAAGAAAATAGAACAGATATTACATGCAAAGGCTCACATAAATCACATTCCGGTACCGCCTCCCTCTTTAAAATCTGCTAGGTTAGCAACATCCTTATTGCTTGGAAGAAGTTCAACTCTTAAAAGGAGTGAAATTCCTCAATTTTATAAACTAACAATGGACTTGACCATAAATGACCATATGCACAAGCATCATCAATTGTATAATTCCACTTTATAATGTTGAGGAAAGGTATGGATGTATGAAATGATTTGTTATTTTACCAAGGAATTGAAATAATAATATCTCCAAAATAGCATATAAAATAAATAATCAAAACCGATTAAGTTAAATAATTTTGATTGTTATGGGAAAAAAGAGTGAGTTAAATGGAAAATGGTGATATCATAAAATTACAATTCGACAGCTTTACAGATGATGGAAAGCTAGTGGAAACTACAGACGAAAAAAAAGCGAAAGATGCCGGAATTTACGATGAGCATACTGTTTACAAACCTATGCTCACTATAATTGGATCCGGAAGATTGCTTAAGGGCCTCGAGGAGAGCCTTAAAAATGCTAATGTAGGTGAGGAAAAAGAAGTTACGCTTCCTCCCGAGGAAGCTTTTGGAGTAAGAGATACAAATAACATAAGAGTAATGTCAATGAGGGAATTTGAAAGAAAGGAAATTGAACCTGAACTTGGAAAGATAGTCAAGATAGGGGACAAATATGGAAGGATTGTAACAATATCCCCGGGAAGAGTTGTTGTTGATTTTAACCATCCCCTGGCTGGAAAATCTATAAAATACCAGTACAAGATACTCGAGAAAATAGAGAATGAAGAGGATAAGATCAGGGCAATTATAGAGATAAACTTCCCGAAAGATGTAGATAAATTCAAGATTGAGAATGGTGATGAAATCACAATCACTATACCGGACTCAGCTAAAATTGACGATAACTGGCCCCTCGCAAAATTTGCAATCGTGGGATCCATTAGGGAATACATTTCAAACAAGAACATAATAATAAAAGAAATTTTTGAGAAGAGAGTAGAAGAGAAAAAGGAGGAAAGCAAGGAGGAGAATAAAGAGGAGCCAAAGGAACAGGCCTCCTCCTAAACATTCCACGGGGAAGAGATGTCCCAATTAGAAGAAAACAAGAAGAAGATAGAAAAGGAACTGAAACAGTATCAGTTCAAGAAATACATTGACGAGATCAAGAATCTTGAGGGAAGGGGTACGGAATTAATATCCGTTTATATTCCTCCTGAAAGACAGATATCTGATGTGATAGCTTATCTCAGGGATGAATACTCAACTTCAACAAATATAAAGAGCAAGACCACGAGGAAGAATGTTACATCAGCAATAGAAAGCATTATGAGTAAGCTCAAATATTACAAAACTCCACCGGAAAACGGTCTTGCAGTCTTCGTTGGTTATGTTCCAACCCGTGGGGACCAGAGCAGAATGGTTTCATATTTCATTGAACCTCCACAGAAAATAACAAGTTTCCTTTACAGGTGTGACTCTAAGTTCTATCTTGATCCAATATTACCTATGCTTGAGCACAAGGACGTTTACGGCCTGATAGTTATAGACAGGGCTGAGGCAACTATTGGGTTGCTCAGGGGCTCAAGGATTGAAATTATAGAAAATAAGGAGTCTCAGGTTCCATCGAAACATCATCAAGGAGGGCAAAGCTCAAGAAGATACGAAAGACTCATAGAAATAGCTGCACACGAATTTTTCACAAAGATAGGGGAAATCGCATCTAATGCATTTCTCAGGGAACCAGACCTGAAGGGTGTTCTTATTGGAGGACCAGGATCAACTAAGGAATTCTTTTATAAGAAAGAGTACCTGCATTACCAGATCCAGCAGAAGGTCATAGATCTCTATGATGTCGGTTATACCAATGAGTATGGTCTCAAGGAACTTGTTAGTAAGGCAATGGAAACTCTAGATCAGCTTGAGGTAGCAAAGGAGAAGAGGATAATTGAGAAATTTTTAATAGAAATTAAGAAGGGGTCAGGGCTTGCTGCATATGGAGATAAAGAGGTAATGAAATATCTTGATGAAGGGAGAGTAGACACATTAATAATATCTAAGGGACTTCAGAAATTTCAGTTCAAATATAAATGTGAAATAGATGGCGAGGAGATTACTGAAGTATCTGCTGAGGAACAGGAACATAAATGCCCAAAATGTGGCAACAATATGATTGCAGTTGAAAAGATAGATATTATTGAAGAGTACATTGAAAGAGGTCAGAACATTAATGCAAAAATAGAACTTGTAAGCGATGAGTCTGATGAAGGAGCACTATTCCTGAAAGCATTTGGTGGTATAGGAGCAATTTTGAGATATAACTGAAATGCAAAATAGTTTTAGAATATTGAAAAAGCATTTAAAAAAAAAGAAAATTAAAATAAGTTTATTTCTTTGCTTTCCTTGATATTGCCAAAGCTGCAACGATAATGGAAATAATTGCAACAACCATCGCGCCTAATGCAAGATCGTAACTATTGGATGCTGTTGTCACTTTGGAATTCGTCTGCGTGAGTGATGATTCTGTGCTGTTCAATTTCGCCTTCAGATCATTTATCTCATTTGTAATATTGGAAAGCTGTATACCGAATGATGATTTCAACGTGTTCGTTTCAATAGTCAGATTATTCAATTCTCCATTCAGTGCAGTGAGATTCTTGGTCTTTAAGTTATTCAGAGAAGCATTTATTGTCTGGAGTTCAGACTCTATCTGATTTATCTGCGGAAGATATAAAACAGTTACAGTGAAACTTGTAACGCCTCCAGATCCATCCACTGCGACAACATTGAAAGTGTTTATTCCATTGTTTAGCTGTTCAACTACATTGAATGCTCCGTTAGAAAGTGCTATTTGAGCATTGTTAACGAACAATTCGGCGGCAGTAGTAACTCCTGTTATCGTGACTGTTGAATTAGTGGTCAGTGATTCAATTCCATTCGACGGTGCTGTTATGCTAAGATACGGCCCGTCCCTGAGTATGAATGGAACAGCTGTCGTAGGAGAAGTGTTTGTTGGAATTCCATTAGACGATTGACCTGCAATGAACACACCATAAGTTCCAGGGAAATACATTCCAAGGGGTATAGTGGAACCGTATAGACCAGACAGTACATTGGATGATGTTCCACCTGGCATCTGGGCGATTCCGGACCAATTTCCTGTAGCGGCGTCATAATACAAAGGAACCTCTATGAATAATGTGAGATCTGATAAGTCCGATGAAAGTTGTACAGGATATAAAGTGGCGGAATACATACCAAACTCTGCATTTTTTCCATTGTTAACTGGTACTGTCGCATTTATACTCACATTCTGCCCTTCAAATACTGCTGAGGGAACCGAAACATTTACATTGCTGCTCATTGATGAGATGTAAATTTGCCCATAGAAGGAGCCATTTATGAACGTTCCAAGTGCGGGATCGAAGTAACTCGATTCTATGAGGATATTATGGTATCCCTGCGTTGCATTTTCAGGTACTGGAAGTAAACCGAAATTTATACCCTGATCAATGGATTGGAAGAAGTTATTTGTTGCATTGCTTATTGGAACACCTT
>CAZIOW010000042.1:0-7334 GCA_964541025.1 uncultured Thermoplasmatales archaeon | reverse complement strand
AGTGCGAGATATTGTAAATATCGATGAGGATGACGGCTCTTGAGAATAATTAATCATCCTTTTTCCAAATTCTCCTGAAAGAAGAAAAATAAATTAGGAATCTCTGGATAATGATCTATGGAAAGCCCCGTGATAATGAAGGGAATTAAGGTAATACTTACATTGCCTATTGAAAATGATTTAGATTTTTTATTAAAAGTCATAAATGATCCTATTGTAACAAAATACCTGAGATTTCCCAATGTCCTTCATTTTCCGAATGATGAGAGGGAATGGCTTCTAAATCTTTCAAGGGAACAGAGTAAGAATAAGGTCTTCCTGATACGCAGCAATGATGACTCTACTCCTCTTGGCGTAGTAGGGCTTCACAGTATTGATACCTATAACGGACACGCAGAGCTCGGATATATGATACAACAAAGTAGTTGGGGAAAAGGTATTGCGACCGAATCAGTAAAACTTGCACTTGAATATGGATTTGAAATACTCAATCTAAGGAAAATATATGCATATGTTAAGGATGGCAATATAGGATCCGTTAGAGTACTCGAAAAAAATGGCTTCAAAAGAGTTGGGTACTTTTCAAAACACGATTACGTTCCGTATGAAGGTTACAGGGATCTTCTAATCTTTGAAAAATTCAAAGATGATGAAGAAGGCGTAGAAAGCAAAAAATAGTATCACTTAATAGGTAATGGGGAGTCCCGGGGCGGCTGTCGCTGGTAACGGTGAGGAAAGTCCCCCCTTCCGGCAGGAATCCGGATAAAACCCAGGCTGAGAGGCCTGCTGTCCCTTAGAAGAAATGGCACAGTTTCAGGGCAGGGTGATCCTTTTGAAGGTGACGTTCCTGAAAATTTGTTGAGACAGGGGGACTGGGAAGGAAGCAAACCCAAGCAGTTCCTATGAGATCCTGCCAGAGGAACGGGTAGGGTGCATAAGTCAAATGCTGCCAACCTCTTAGAGGCTAACAGAAGGGGGCTTACCTGGGACACCCCACTACAATAAATTTTATTATAGACTTTAATATGGATTTACAATGGAAGATGAAATAATAAACAACGTTGAAGCCCTTTTAATAGCAACAGTAAATCCATTGTCTAAGTCTGAGATATCAAAGGCTCTATTATTGGATGAAAAGGAGATAGGTAAGGCAATCCGGAGTCTTGAAAAAAGGTACGAGAATACAGCATTAGAGGTAAAACTTCTGGGGAAAAAATATAAAATAGGTGTCAGAGACAAGTATTCTGAAATATCATTTAAATATTCAGAATCTGAACTTGGTAAGGGAGAACTTGAAATTATAGCGCTTCTTTATTCCAGAAAGAATGTTTATTTTTCAGCTGTTGAAAGATTGAGGGGAAAGAAGGCCGAAAACGAAATAGACCATTTAAGGAAAATTGGGTATGTGGAGATAGAGCAGCGAGGGAGCAGGAGACTTCTAAAGCTCACTAAATTGTTCCATCAAAAATACGGAAAGGTCCTAAGGGAAAAGGTAGAAGAGGAGAAAAAGGTGGTAAGTTGAGGGTATTACTCATTGGAGGAGGCGGTAGGGAGCATGCCATGGCTCTTTCCCTACTAAGGAGAGGACCTGAACTTTTCAGCATCTCTCCCTACAGAAATCCTGGCATATTAAGGGTTTCAAAGAGAATTATAGTTGGCAACGAAAATGATACACAAGTAGTCTTAAACCATGCACAGAAAATAAAACCGGATATAGTATTTATAGGACCTGAAAGTCCTTTAGCCAGTGGAGTAACCGATATCCTCAAGGCACACGGTTTCAAAGTTTTTGCCCCATCATCAAGGGCAGCTAAGCTTGAGACATCAAAAACGTTCCTGAGGAATCTTATGGATGAGAAGGGAATAGAAGGCAATATCGAGAGCATTCCATTCGCCGACTTAAATAAGGCAAGCGGTTACATTGATAAAATAGATTATGAATTTGTTATAAAACCAGATGGGCTGACAGGTGGGAAGGGTGTAATGGTTCAGGGATTTCATTTTAAGGACAGGGAGGAGGCCAAGAACATCCTTAAAAAGTATTTTGAACAGGGAATAAGCAAGATTCTCATTGAGAAGAAGGAAACCGGGGAAGAATTCAGTCTTCAAGCATTTGTCAGCGGCAAAGAAATTACATTTTTGCCAACTGTCCAGGACTACAAGAGGGCGAGGGAACATGACATGGGGCCGAACACAGGGGGGATGGGTTCAATATGCTTTTCAACAAGAGAACTTCCATTTATTCCAGAAGGGCATATTAGAACTGCCAGGAATATTCTGAAAAAAATTATAATATCTATGAGCGACGATGGAAATGATTATACTGGTCCTATTTACGGTCAATTCATGGCCACAAAAGATGGGCCGAAGGTCATAGAAATAAATGCAAGACTGGGCGATCCTGAAGCTATAAATGTTCTTTCATTGATGAATAATTCATTGCTTGAAGTTGGTATAATGATGATGGAAGGAAGTAGTTTTAAGCTGGATTTCAGGCAGGAAGTAAATGTACTGAGATATATTGTTCCTGTCGGATATGGTGAGAATCCTCTGCCATCGAGAATAACTATAGATGAATTAGGTTTGATGAAGATGAATCTGAAACTTTACTATGCTTCCGTGAATTATAGGAGAAATGCTATTTTACAGACAAGATCCAGATCAGTCGGTATCCTTTCAGAGGGATCTTCAATAGAGGATGCATTCAGCAATTTTGAAGGGTTGGAGAAAATGATCAAGGGGCAATATTATATGAGGAAAGATCTAGGCGACCCCTCAGTCATAAGGAAGAAAAATGAATATATGGATAACCTACTGAAGAAATAATTGAAAAATGTAATATTTCAAGTGCAGAAGGTACCGTAATTTCTTTTTCAAAAACTTTCAGCTTTTCAAAACGTGATAAGTCTGAAGTAAAATCTCCCTCTGCAAAACCTCCAATAATAAAGATGGAATCAGCCTTTACATCCATGGATTTGTTGCCAGATGGGTGGAGCACATAGATACTGTCATAACCAAGTTTTTCCAAATATTCATTCAAGTTGTTTATTTTGCTCTTCAATGATAATAATCTATCAACTTCCCCAATGAATTCTTCATAGCTCTGGATATCCTTTAATTCAGATTTTTCAATTATGTATCCGTCCTTGGTGTGAATTGCATAATCCACTTCGTAAAAATTGTTGATAATGCTTTCCTCAGTCATTCTTGTAAAAAAATATGGTATATGCAATCTGCCCATTCTGGAAGCCTTTTCTGGGAAATATCTTTCAATGAATTTTCGATGCACTGGATAGTTCAACAACGCTTCCCCTGGATATCCCTTTGGCCTGAATTCTCTCTTAAATTCCCTATCATTGAGAATTACCTGTGGTATATACTCAATCTCAGTATCCGCAAGTATAAATTTCATGCTCAACCGAATATTGATCCAAGCCCGTTGTATACGCTGTCCCTCTCCTTCTCAATGTAGTTCTTCACTTTTTCTATTTCATCATTTTTAATTTCTTCTGAAATGTTCTTAAATTCCTCTCTTGCTACTTTAAGTCTCTCTTCTGGGCCTTCAAGTATAACATATTGGAAACCCTCCTTTCCCAAAATAGAGGATTCTCTGATTGTGATCGAAAGTCTAGAAATATCATCAATATTGAGTATCCTCTCCAGTTCCTTCTTCTTTGAACTTGATATTTTAAAAATTTCCATGAACTGGAAAGCATAATTCATTAATTATTTTTTTCGTATATCTCTATGGATTTTCTCCTCGCATAGTATATGAGGCCTAAGGCTGCTATTATCAATATAATTGCTGATAAAAGGAACATTGTGAAAAGAGGTACTCTGTGTTCTCCAGATAGTTTTGATAGGGTTATCAACAAGGTTACTTCTCCTGATTGATTCAAATTAATCAATGCAACTGATTGATTACCAATTCTCGTAACTGTGAAACCATTTGTCTGATTTCCATATAAAAGATCATTGCCGTTCACAGAAAGATTATTTATTCTATAGCCGCTAGGAATGAAAAATTCAATTGTAGAATTCTGATACTGGTAGATATTGCTAGTAATCACATCATTTGATATATTTATACTTGTCACGAGAACAGAAGGCGACAGGGGAATGAAATAGGCAGATTCATTGGCATATATCTGGAGACTTATATTTCCAGAGCTTGGCACGTAATTTCCCTGAAACCCTGCATAGTTCAATGGTTTAAACTGAATTATAAAGGTTGATCCCACATCAGGAATCAATAGACTATTCCCAGATAAATAAGAATATCCAAACACATTTGCTGTTCCAATCATTTCTCCGTTATAAAGAATAGCATAAATTGAGTGCTGAGGAATAATATTGGATGGAATAAATGAAAGATTGAACGGTAGAGTCATGTTGAAAATTTTTGTTTGGTTTATCAGTTCATAATTGAACGGACTTAATAGCGAAATATTATAACCATATACGAATCCAGTCCCAACAATCATGGGACTGATCGAATTTACGAAAATAAGGGAATCTTCTATGTCTGAATCTGATGAGATGTATGATCCGATGTTTTTGATTATTTCAACGGACGAATTCAGTCCATTTAAGGAATAATCGGATACCCCACTATCAGAAATACTGTATGTACTGTAAATTGATCCAGAAATGTTCTCATAGCTGCTCTCAGTCATATAGTAAGATATAGGAAGAGTCATGAACAGAAGGTAAAAAGGATAATCAAGTGAAAAAACAAGGGCGTTACCATTATGGACTAAATTGGCATTTGAAAATAGAATGCCATAGTAATTATCAGAACTCAGTTTCACATATGTAGTATTGGATATATTTTCTATACTATAATCAATATTTTCATTCAACGATATATTTAAAGTTCCTAAACCATAATATATTATTGGTGTGAGATAATTATCAATTACTCTTAATTTTCCTGGATGATTCATCAAAGGCATTGGATTTGTGTAATTAAGGGAATCGAAAACAGTCACCTGCTGCCCATCTATCCTAACGCTGAAATTATACAGATTATTTCCACTCTCCCAGTACTGAATGTACTTTCCATTGACCTCATTCTGAATGGGAGAAGCATAAGTGAGAGGAATCGCAAATAATATAATAAATGCGATAAGGAGAATGTAAATCTTCATTGAAGTGTTATAACCACAATATTAAAAAAAGATTTGATACAATTTTCGAATACAAGTTCAAAGAATACTTATACATTCTTTTGATTCAAGGTAGGTGATTATTTGGCCGGAACTATAAAAAAGAATGAACCACCCCCAAAACCCCCTGTTGATTTTAAGATAAGTCCTGAGGACGAAAGTATAAGAGATATAAAGCATATTCTGGTTGTTATAAGTGGGAAAGGGGGTGTGGGAAAGACCACAGTGGCTGTGAACCTTTCTGTCGAACTGGCAAATAGAGGGCTGAAGGTAGGCCTGATAGATGCAGATATTCACGGACCTGATGTTCCTCAGATGCTTGGCCTGATTGACGATAAACCCTATCCAGGTGAGGATAACAAGATTATTCCTGTTAAATATAATAATAATCTTCAAGTCATATCAATTGAGTATTTCCTTCCATCAAGGGACACTCCAGTTATATGGAGAGGGTCTTTGAAGCACAAGATGATAGAGCAGTTCATAAAGGATATTCAGTGGGGCCCTCTTGATTATCTAATATTTGATCTACCACCAGGAACAGGCGATGAACCTTTATCCATAACACAGCTCATTCCAAAGATAACTGGATTCATCATAGTGGGAACCCCTCAGGAAGTTGCAATGCTGGATGTCAAGAAAGCTATAAATTTTGCCAAGCAGATAAAATCACCGATTGTAGGCCTTATAGAGAATATGAGCGGATTCATTTGCCCTCATTGCGGTCAGGTGACGTATATTTTTAAGAAAGGGGCTGGAGAAAAAATCGCAAAGGAATATGGAATAAATTTCCTGGGATCAATTCCAATGGAGCAACAGGTTGTTGAGGACGGAGATGAAGGTACCCCGCTAATTCTTGCCCATCCTCTATCAAAGAGCGCTGAGTCTTTCAAAACTGTAGTCGATAACGTACTTAAGTATGTTGAGGAAAACGACAAAAAATAGTATTTTATTTTTTGAATTTTTATGGCTAAACCAATGGAATAATTAAAATAATCCTGCCAAATTCTGGAATAACAATGGAAATTACAGCTCGATCTCTGACCAAAGTATATGATGGAAAATATAAGGCTCTCGATAATGTTGACCTCAATATAAATCTCAATGGAATATTTTCAATAATTGGAAAAAATGGGGCTGGGAAAACAACTCTAATTAGAATACTTTCGACGCAGCTTATGCCAACTTCAGGCACAGCAATTCTCAATGGTCACGATATACTGAAGGAGGCTGGAAAGGTCAGGGAAGACATAGCAGCTGTTCCACAGGAAGCGAGAGCTGTCCCATGGCTAACGCCTATTCAAACCGTAACTTCTTACCTGATGTGGAGGGGGTATACTTACAACCAGGCGAAACAATTAGGGTTGGATGCACTCAGGTCAATGGGTCTCGAAAATCTGGAGAATCAGAAGAACAGGAAGTTATCAGGTGGGCAGAAAAGGAAATTAATGGTGGCCACGGTGATAGCAAGCGAGGCCTCAATTATTTTTCTTGATGAACCTACTACTGGTCTTGATTACATTTCTAGGAAGGAACTTTGGGAAATACTGAGGAAATTGAAAAAGGACAGACTGATCATTCTGACCACTCACTATCTGGAGGAAGCAGAAATACTTGGAGACCTGATAACAATACTTGATAAGGGAAAGATAATGGATTCTGGCACTATTGGAGAGCTAAGATCGAAAATAAAATACCCGTATGTTCTTAAGGTACACTCTCCAGAACTGGACATAGATATAAAAAACGGGAGGATGAGCAGAGTTTCCCCGAATGAGTTATTTATATACGGGTCAGAGAGTGAGATTTACGCAACAGTGCAGGATCTGATAAACAGAAAAGTGAGGTTCACGGTCGAAGAAGTTTCATTGAGCAATATATTCGAGAATCTGGTTGGAGGGGGTGAGGAAGATTAGGAGAAGTGTATCGAGCCAGATCATCGCGTCAATTCTGGTTAATTCCATATATGCAATGATGAATTATCCAGTTCTCCTAATTAACACTCTCCTTGCACCTCTTTCACTCCTCGCCGTTGTGACATTTGCAAGTCATGGAAAACTTCTTCCCGTTGCTGCCGAAGGTGCTCTCATAATGAACATGGTGCAGAGCGGTACTTCACTACAGGGAGATCTTTCACATCTCAAAAATGATATGCGCCTCCAAGAT
>CAZIOW010000041.1:0-7366 GCA_964541025.1 uncultured Thermoplasmatales archaeon | reverse complement strand
TTACGAAATGTATTATATGTGGAAAGGAGACTGACAACATAGATTCAATATGCGACGACTGCAAGAC
Organism: uncultured Thermoplasmatales archaeon; assembly: GCA_964541025.1. Classification (GTDB taxonomy): domain Archaea; phylum Thermoplasmatota; class Thermoplasmata; order Thermoplasmatales; genus JAGDXO01. Next base: position 7,299 of record CAZIOW010000041.1, on the reverse strand, counting down.
TGAAAGAAGGGATACTCTTACAGTGGATAATCTGAAGGTAAAGAAATGCCCTCATTGCGGTGCATTATTCATTGATAAATGGATGGCCCCCATTAGCGAGAAGGAGATTGCAGATTTGCATATAGGAAAGAATATGAAGATTGAGGATGTCCACTATTCATTCTCAGGAGATCCTTACAATAGGAAAGTGGAGTATGAAGGTATCTTTTATGTTAACAATGAGAGAAGGAAGATGAATGGACAATTTTTTATCAGAATGTCCCTGTCTTCATGTCCAACTTGCACCCTAAGGAGGGGAAATTATTATGAGGCGATACTTCAGCTAAGAGGTGGTACGGAGAAGGATTTGGAGGATGCGCTTTTATTTTCCATTAAGATGATTGACGAAGCTAAGTCAAGGGATATATTCATCACAAGGAGTGACAAGAGAAGGGAAGGATATGATTTGCTAATTTCAGATAAGCAGTATACGAGAAACATGGGAAAGAGGCTCATTGAGGAGTTTGGGGGAACGTATACGGAAACATCTCATCTGGTTGGAAGGAAAGAAGGTCAGGATCTCTATCGAATTACTGTTTCAATCAGGATTCCTACGTTCCATGAAGGCGATCTTTTGAAAGTGAGAGGAGAAATATTCATGGTAGAAAAGATTAGAAGCAATGATGTCATCCTTCACAGTTTATTTAATGAAAAGATAGTAAGAAAGAAAATTGCAGATATTTCTGATTTTCAGCTTGTTGAGAGAAAAGAGAATATAAAGGAGGCTACATTCCTCTACAGGGAAGGCGATACTGTCTACGTCCTGGATCCTTATGATAATAAGGAAAAGGCAATATCTGATAAGAATAATAGAAAAAAATTCTTTGTGGCGAGAATAGATGATGATCTCATTCTGGTGCCTTTTGATCTAATCTCCTGATTGAGATCTTGATATTCATATCAGAAATATCCCATTCTTTTGTGTAATCCCCATCTTCTTCAGATTCTGATGCCTGTGTTGCTTCAAGTATGTTCTTCCTGAAGAATTTGAATGCTTCAACAAGAGCTGGATCACCATCTATTTTCAACTTTATCTTATCTGTGTACTCGAGATTGGCTTCCTTTCTCATGCTCTGTATTCTTCTTATTATCTCCCTCGCAAGTCCTTCAAGGTACAGTTCCCTGTCAATTTCTTTGCTGATGAATAGAGGTATCTTTGATTCAGGGTCCGTGATAAACTTATCGTCCAATATTTTATCCTCTATCATCATTTCTTTGCCAATCGTTTTGCCCATGATTACTGCGTACCCTTCCCTTGAAATCTGTTTCTGGATGCTGTCATCGCTTAACATTTCCTCAATCTTTATCATGTCTCTTCCAAATTCTTTGCCTGCTATTTTCTTATTTAATTTGTAAACAGTTCTGAAATATTTGTCCTTGCTGTCCACACTGAGTTCCTTTGCATTTAATTCCTTGAGTATGAGCTGGGCAAATTTATTCACGGTATCAGAATATCTGTTATCTGCAACAATTATGCTCTTTACCGGTCTTCTCAATGTTATTCCATTCAATTGCCTTATTCTTCTGCCTGTTTCGACTATTTCCTTCACTTCATTCATTTCCTTGATTAACTCTGTATCATATTCTGCTGGGATTGGATATGAAGTCAGATGAACAGACTCTTCTCCGCTAATTTTTCCATAGAGATAATCGGAAAAGTATGGTGCGAATGGGGCAAGCATTTTCAGGATGTTTGTCAGGGCATAATAGGTTACGAAGTAAGAAGACTTCTTTTCCTCCGTAACATCCTCGTTCCAGAATTTGTCCCTGGATAATCTGAGGTACCATTGGCTCAAATCCATCGCAAGGTTTTCTATTTCCTCAAGAGCCCTGTGGGGTTCATAAGAATCCATGAAGTTATTGGCTTTCTCAACTGCTTCATTTGTTCTTGAATATATCCATTGATCGAGCTTATCATATATTTTCTCCTCCTTCGGAGTCCATCTGTCCAGCCTTGCGTTTGTTGAGAATAAGAGATAGGAGTTGTAGATTGTTCCAAGAAGTTTCCTGGAGTATTCCTCTGCAATCTCATTTGAGAATCTCTTTGGCTTCCATGGTGGTCCCTGGAAGAAGAATAGCCTGAGAGAGTCAGTACCAATCTTATTAACAATCTGTATTGGATTCACCACATCCCCCTTGGACTTGCTCATCTTCTCTCCTTTTGAATTGAGTACAAATTCCATGACAACTACGTTCTTGTAGGAATTTGAGTTGAAGAGGAGGGAAGAGATAACGTGCAGGGAATAAAACCATCCCCTGGTCTGGTCTATAGCCTCACTTATGAAATCAACAGGGAAATTATCTGAAAATAATTCCTTATTTTCAAACGGATAATGGTACTGTGCATAGAATGCTGAACCTGAATCAAACCATGTATCTATTGGATATGGCTCCCTTTCCATAATTTCCCCGCATTCCTCACATTTCACCTTTATTTCATCCACATATGGCTTGTGAAGCTCAAAATTTTCAGGAACGGAGGTAGCTCTCTCCAAGAGTTCCTCCTTGCTACCCGCAACGAATACGTGCCCATTCCTGCACGTCCATACTGGCAACGGAGTACCCCAATATCTGTTCCTGGAAATTGCCCAGTCTTTTCCCTCTTCCAGGAAATTGCCGAATCGACCGTCCCTTATATGTTCAGGTTTCCAGTTTATTCTTTTATTATATTCTATGACCTCATCCCTCTTCTTTGATACTCCTATGTACCATGACTCTATTGGATAATATATGAGCCTCGTATCACATCTCCAGCAGAAAGGATAGGTGTGCTTTGCCTTTTCCCTTTTTAATAATTTACCTTCATCATGCAGATACTTCAGTATTTCTTCACTTGCCTGCTGCGTGTCCATACCCTTCCAGGGTGATTCAAGTGTAATCTTCCCCTCCTCGTTGACTGTGAGGTAAAGTTCCCCCTTCTCCTCCTTCAGTACTTTATAATCATCTGCACCGAATGCCGGGGCAATATGGACAATTCCCGAGCCATCCTCCTTTGTCACAAACTTCCCTCCAACAACATACAGTCCCTTGTTGATATGGAGATAAGGTATGAGCTGTTCATATTCCATTCCTATGAGATCAGCTCCCTTTTTCCTCTCTAATACAGAAAAATCCTTTGCAATATGGCCAGCTCTCTCTTCCACGACCCACAATTTTTCCCCTTTGTATTCCATAAGGATATAATTGAAATCGGGATTGACAGCAAGGAATGTGTTGGCAGGCAGTGTCCATGGGGTTGTCGTCCATACCAGAAAGTATTCATCCCTTCCCTTGATCTTGAATTTAACATATATTGAATAATCGTCAATTTCCCTGTAACCCTGTGCCACCTCATGAGAGCTCAGGGTTGTTCCGCATCTAGGGCAGTATGGTGATATTCTGAAATCCTTGAAAAGAAGTCCTTTTTTGTACAGCTCCTTCAGAGCCCACCATTCACTCTCTATGTACTCATCCTTCATTGTGATGTATGCGTTCCTGTAATCCACCCAGTATCCGAGTCTCTGGGAAACATCCTCCCATTCCTTGACATATTTGAAAACACTTTCCTTGCATAATTTATTGAATTTCTCTATCCCCATTTCCTCTATTTCTCTCTTATTCTTTATCTTCAGTGATTTCTCCACCTCTATTTCAACAGGAAGACCGTGACAGTCCCATCCTGCAATTCTGGGATTTATAAAGAATCCCCTCATAGTTTTGTATCTTAAAAAGAGATCCTTCATTGCCCTGGTTTCAGCGTGGCCTATGTGCGGTGGGCCATTAGCAGTTGGAGGTCCTTCAAGGAAGGAGAATCTTGGCTTACCCTTGTTTATTTCAAAAGATTTCTGGATGATATTTTCTTCCTTCCATTTTTCAGATACTTCCTTTTCAATTAGCAATAAATCAAATTTCTGTGGGACTTCATCTAACACAAACAGGTATATATTCTCCGTATTGATAATTTTTATCTGTCACATTTAAAGGTCATAAATGCTTAAATATGCATTTAAAATGCCCTATGAATCTTCGGTGATATAATTGAAACTTCCAAGAAAAGTAATGAGATATTGTCCGCATTGTAAAAGGCATACTCTTCAGGAAATTGAGAGAGTTAAGAAGAAGAAGGCAAGCGAACTGAGAAAGGGACAGAGGAGATTTAGGAGGACCACCTCTGGTTACGGAGGTTTCCCGAGGCCAGTTTATGAGGGCAGGGAGAAACCAACAAAGAGAATCAATATAAGGTATAGATGCACGGAATGTAAGAAATCCTATCATTCTCCAACATGGAGGGCCAAGAAATTTGAACTTGCGGAGGCAGAACAATGACATTTAAAGAACTCAAGGGACTTGAAAAATCATTTGTTAAAATAAAGTGCCCAGATTGCGGGTCTGAGACTATAACATACATAAGGGCATCAACGGAAGTGAAATGCCAAGTTTGCAACACCACAATTGCAAAGCCCACAGGTGGGAAGATAGTAGTAAATGGGGAGATAACTGGAGAATTTAAATGAAGAAGAAGGATCCTGAAGTTGGAGACCTAGTAGTGTGTACCGTCAAGAGTGTCAAGGATTTCGGTGTGGTATGCAGTCTGGATGAGTATGAAAATAAGGAAGGATTTATCCATATCTCTGAGATATCATCTGGATGGATAAAATATATCAGAGACTACGTGAGGGAAGGACAGAGGATAGTCTGCAAGGTTGTCGAGGCGAATCCAAACAGGGGAAAATTTGATCTTTCTTTGAGGAAGGTGAATGACCATCAGAGAAGGGAAAAGCTCAAGGAATGGAAGAATGAGCAGAGGGCTAAGAAAATTCTGGAGAACTTGGGATCACAGCATAAAACAGGTTTTCAGATTGATAAAATCATGGATGTACTGGAAGATAAATTTGGGTCGCTTTCTTATTCACTGGACGTTGCCAGCACTTATCCTGAGCAGTTCTTGAATCAGATGAAAGATTACCCATGGGCAAAGATTATTGGAGAATATGCACGTGAGAATCTGAAACCACCCGAAGTCAAGGTATCTGGAATCATTCAGATACAGACGAATGCTGGAAATGGCATAGAAATAATAAGGAAGGCTCTTGCAGCAGGGGAGAAAGATGGTATAGAAATTACATATGCTGGAGCTCCCAAATACAGGATAGTATCTTTTGCAGAAGACATGAAATCAGCTGAAGAAAATATGAGGAAATCAGCGGAATCCATTATTAATTCAATAAAGAAAATGGGCGGTTCCGGAGAAGGGCCAGTGAAGGAGTAAATGAAGAGCTTAATTAAGAAATGCAACAAATGCAATGTTTATACTCTGGAAGATAAATGCCCGAAGTGCGGAAGCGATACTTTTTCTTCTCTTCCTCCCAGGTTTTCACCGGAAGACAAATATGGTAAATACAGAATCAGATTGTTATATGGGAAGGAGTGATATGAATGGACAGTGTAATAGTTAAATTGCTGGATAATGTGAAGTTAAAGAATTCAACCTTGATAGTTGGTTTACCAGGTATAGGAAATGTTGGTAAGATTACAGCTGATTATCTCATAGACAAAATGAAGGCAAAGAAATTTGCAGATATTTTCTCATACCATCTGCCGCCACAGGTATTGATAAATAATGATGCAAGGGCAAAGCTCGTGAGGAATGAACTTTATTACAAGAAGAGGAGGGAGGGGGACATTCTTATATTTACTGGAGATTTTCAGGGTCTCACTTCACAGGGGCAGTATGAGATTTCCTACAGAATACTGGAAATGTCTAAGGAAATGAATGTAAAGGAAGTGATAACACTCGGAGGGTACCAGATTGGTAAATTAGTTGAAATACCCAGGGTTCTCGGTTCATATACGGATGAGGAACTGAAGGGAAGAGTAGAAAAATTAGGAGTGATATTTTCTAAGAGTGAGCCTGGAGGGGGAATCGTAGGAGGAGCTGGTCTTTTCCTTGGAATGGGTTATGAACTGTTTGGCCTTCCGGGAATATGCCTTATGGGCGAAACTTCAGGTTACTTTTCGGATCCAAAATCTGCAAAGCAGGTGACAAGAATATTGCTTGAGTATCTCAATATCAAGATAGATACGAAGGAGCTGGATGAAAAAGTCAAGGAGATTGAGGAGATAACCAACAAGATAGTTGAAAACCAGCCAGAGGAGAAGAGAGAGGACCTGGGTTATTTCGGATGATATGAAAAACAACAAGATTGTCAGGGCATCTGAACTTGGACAGTATGAGTTCTGCAGTATGTACCATTACCTTATAAAAAATGGAGAGAAATTGGATGGTGAAGGCAGCAAATTGCTTGAACAAGGGACTGTCAAGCATTCAAAACATGGAAAAAATATTGACCATCTGATTGCTGCAAACAGAGGCATTTCTTATTTAATTGCAATAATGGTCGGTGTTATTTTATTAATAATATTATACTTATTTTTATAGGGGTACTGTTACTCCTGATTTTAATTAAAATTAAATTGCGGAAAAGTCTGAAGAAGAGCGGATCATTGAAGGGAGAAGTAATTTACGATGATCTCAGTGGTCATGAAAAACCCTTGTTTTCCAGAGAACTTCTGCTCACTGGAAAACCTGACAGGATTATGAAGGTGAGGAATAATTTCATACCCATTGAATACAAGAGTTCTTCTAGGGATAGACCTGAGATGGGCCATGTATTGCAGCTTGGGGCTTACTTCATCTTAATAGAAGAGAATTATGGACATGTTCCATATGGATATCTTGAATATAAGAATAAATCCTTCAGGATAAGGAATGACAATCATCTTAAGAAGAATGTTCTTGAAAAAGTTACTGAAGTCAGGGAAAACAATTACCCGCACAGGAATCACAATAATCCTGGTAAATGTGCTAAATGCCCTTTCAAAAAGAAATGCGAGATGAGTTTGGTCTAATTTTTATATCATAAACATGAAATGGGCTATTCGCATTAGGGAAATTATATTACTAATTCATAGCTAATGCAAAAATTGAAATGAAATTTCTCTAAATCATTCTCTAAATTTAAGCGCAACTATAGCAAGAATATCTTCTGTTTAAAAGTAATTTTAAAATGTCTCATTCCAGTGCACGTGGAAAGATCTCTTCCTAACTATCATAAACAACCTAAACCACTATTATATTTCGTATGGTAAACATTTATTCCCCATCTTAACGTATCTTAAAATGATTTGATATGCTACGTAATTAAATTAGAAAATGACTTGGATTTTTATTTAAAACAGAACAAAGATAAAAAGTAGAGATCATCTGAATCCGAAGGTTAA
>CAZIOW010000040.1:0-7779 GCA_964541025.1 uncultured Thermoplasmatales archaeon | reverse complement strand
AAGGATATGAAAAATCTTTTAGGTGGCAAGGGGGCAGGGCTTGCAGAGATGACAAGAATTGGGTTAAGAACTCCTCCTGGGTTCACGATCACTACTGAAGCGTGTAATTATTATTTCATGAATGGAAAATTGCCAGATGGATTATGGGAGAAAATTGTTGAATCAATGCACGAACTAGAAAAAAGAAATGGAAGAACATTTGGAGATGGACCAAAGATTTTGCTCGTTTCGGTCAGATCAGGCGCTCCCGTATCCATGCCTGGAATGATGGATACAGTTCTTAATCTTGGATTGAATGAAAAGAATGTAGAAATTCTCGCTTCAGAGACTTCCAATCTGAGGTTTGCCTGGGACTCATACAGAAGATTTGTTCAGATGTTTGGGAGAATAGTACTCGGAATCGAGGGTGATAATTTCGAGAAAATAATAGGCGATGTTAAGAGTACAAAGGGAATTAAAAATGATTATGAACTTACATACCAAGACTGGCAGGTAATAGTTAAACAATTTAAAAAATTAATTTCAAGCAAAGGAAAGGAAATTCCTGATGATCCATATAAACAGCTTGAAATGTCAATAGAGGCTGTCTTTGATTCGTGGAAGAATGAAAGGGCAGTGGTCTACAGAAAGATAAATAAAATACCGGATTCACTAGGAACAGCGGTTTCAATTGTGACTATGGTATACGGCAACACAGGTCCTAAATCTGCTACTGGAGTGGCGTTCACAAGGAACCCGAATACGGGAGAAAAGAAAATTTATGGAGAGTATCTTATAAATGCGCAAGGAGAGGATGTTGTGGCAGGAATTAGAACACCTTCGCCCGTGGAAAAATTGAAGGAAGAAATTCCTGAAGCACACAAGGAGCTTATCAGGTCGGCTGAGATACTTGAAAATCATTATAAGGATGTACAGGACATAGAGTTCACCATCCAGGATGGTATTTTTTATCTTCTTCAAACAAGAAGCGCGAAGAGAAGTGCATATGCTGCAGTAAAAATTGCTTTGGATTTGCTAAGAGAGGGCAAAGTTTCACCTGGCAGGGCAGTCAATATGGTTGAGCCGGAACAGTTAAACCAACTACTTCACCCCCAAGTAGATGTAAAACAGGCTGGAACCCCAATTGCGAAAGGAATGGCGGCAAGTCCTGGAGCGGGTTCCGGGAAAATTGTATTGAGTCCTGATGATGCAGTTAAACTCAACCATAAAGGAGAAAAAGTCATTCTTGTCAGGAATGAAACACTGGCTGACGATGTGCACGGTATAGCTGTATCTGAAGCTGTATTGACCGCCAGGGGAGGAATGACGTCGCATGCCGCTGTAGTGGCAAGGGCAATGGGAAAACCAGCCATAGTAGGGTCAGAAGATATTAAGATAGATCTTCAGACAGGAAAGATAGCCTTCAGAGACAAAATACTCCAGGAATATGATGAAATAACTGTAGACGGTACAACTGGTCAAGTATTCATGGGTAAAGTCCCGCTTGTGATACCTGAGATGGGAAACGATTTCCAGGATTTTATGACACTTTGCAAGAGTGTAAAGAGGCTTGGTGTCCTTGCAAATGCTAACACTCCTGAGGAAGCTATTCTGGCCAGAAAAAATGGGGCAGAAGGAATAGGTCTTGCCAGAACTGAAAGAATGTTTCTGGGAGCTGACAGGATCCCTGTTATGCGGGAAATGATTATGTCAGATAACATTGATGAAAGGAAGAAATTACTTGACAAATTACTTCCGTTACAGTACAATGATTTCGTGGAATTTTTCAGAACAATGGACGGATTCCCTGTGATCATAAGACTTCTAGATCCTCCATTACACGAATTCCTTCCAAGCAAGGAGGATCTCATGCTTGAGATTGCTGAATTGAAATATAAAATGAAGAATATCGATAAAGAGAAGAAGGCAAAGATGAAGAAAAAAATTAACGAGAAGGAGAAGATTTTAAAGAAGGTCCTAGCGCTATCTGAATTTAATCCAATGATAGGCTTTAGAGGAATAAGAGTTGGAATATTATATCCAGAGATATACGAAATGCAGACCAGGGCCATCATAAGGGCTGCACTAACAGTTAAGGATGAGGGAAAAACAGTGATTCCTGAGATCATGATACCTCTAACCGTTGAAAAGAATGAATTGAAACTTGTTAAGGAGAGAGTATTGAAAGTTATAAGCGAAGAGCTCAATGGAAGAGAACTCCAGTACAAGTTTGGGACAATGATTGAAACACCACGCGGGGCATTAATGGCACACGAGATAGCAGAAGTAGCTGAGTTCTTCAGTTTTGGCACGAATGATCTTACTCAGATGACCTTCGGTTTTTCCAGAGATGATATAGAAGCGACATTCCTGCCTAAATATCTTGAGCTCGGTATATTCAAGAGAAACCCATTTGAATCTCTGGATCAGAATGGAGTAGGACAACTGATGAAAATATGCACAGAAAAGGGGATGAAAACTAGACCTGACATAGAGATTGGAATATGCGGAGAACACGGAGGTGACCCGGATTCAGTGAAATTCTGTCATGAGATTGGCCTGAAGTATGTATCAGCTTCCCCATACAGGGTTCCACTGGCAATACTTGCTGCAGCTCAGGCTAATTCAAATAAATTCCATGAGGTGGACTGAATGTCTGAAATAATAGATGGCAAGATAAGGAAGATACTGGATTCCAGGGGGAATGAAACACTCGAAGTGGAATTATACACAAAATATGGAAAAGGTGTAGCTGCTGCGCCAAGCGGTGCATCCAAAGGGGCGACAGAAGTTAAGGATTACCCTGAGGGAGGTATAGATGCCTCTGTCAAGCTTTTCAATTCCATGGTTCTGAAGAAGATTACTGGTCAGGAATCAACAGATCAGTTTGGTCTTGACAAACTGTTGGAGGAAATTGATGGGACAGATGATTTCTCAACAATAGGGGGCAATCTTGCAGTTGTCATATCCATGGCTAATGCCGTGGCTTCCTCCGACGAGTTAGGAATTCCACTCTTCAGGTACCTTGGCGGAGTTAATTACAAGATGCCTATTCCTCTTGGAAATGTGGTTGGTGGAGGTGAACATGCAATTGGTGGTACAACAATCCAGGAGTTTCTGGTTGCAACTCATTCCGACGATATCTATCAGGCTATAAGAACAAACGCGATAATTCACAGAAAAATAAAGGAGAAGGCGAGCAAGGAAATGAACACCCCTCTGGGCATGGGGGACGAGAAGGCTTGGGTTCTGCCATTCAGTGATGAAAGGGTGATAGAAATGATCACTGAAATTGTGGATGAGGTTTCCCATAACACAGGGCTCGAGATAGAAAAGGGTATGGACCTTGCTGCATCAAGTTTTTACAAGAATGGAAAGTACAACTACAGAGATAGAAAACTTAGCACAGTTGAGCAGACAGATTTCGTGGAGAAAATAGTCAAGGATTACGGTTTCACTGTGATAGAGGATCCATTCGACCAGCACGATTTTGATGGATATGCGGAACTGACTAAGAGAGTTGGCGACAGAGCTTACATAGTTGGTGACGACCTTTACACCACTAACTACGATAGGCTCATTGAGGGCCTCGAAAAGGGAGCAACAAATGCCATCCTTCTAAAACCTAACCAGGTGGGAACAATATCCAGGCTCCTGAAAACCTGGAGACTTGCAAAAGATAATGCGATGGGTACAGTCGTATCACACAGGAGCGGGGAAACTGATGATTTCTTCATAGCTCACCTTGCAGTTGCTATAGGTTCCGATTATATAAAAACAGGAACGGTAGGAGGGGAGAGGATAGCAAAATTAAATGAACTTGTAAGAATTCAGGAAGAGATAGGTGGAATCAGATGACGGATCTACTGATTTCGGAAGAGGCGTATAGAAACTCAGCTATACACATTGGTACGAAGATAAGAAGCGCTGATATGAAGAAGTTCACCTCATACGTGAATAAAGAGGGACTCAACATACTCGACGTCAAGAAGATAGATGAAAGAATAAGGGTTGCGGCAAAATTCCTTTCGAGGTATGATCCTCAGGGAATAGTGTTCATTGCGTCAAGGGAATATGCAAAAAAACCTGTAAAGGCTGCAGCGGCTGCCATTTCAGCAAAAGCTATGACTGAAAGGTTCATTCCGGGCTCATTCACAAACCCGATAATTCCAGGTTATGTTGAACCGGATGTTGTTGTGATAAATGACCCTGCAACTGACAGTCAGGCTCTGAGAGAAGCTGTAGCGAACGGCATTCCTGTTGTAGCACTTTGCCATACAAACAACAGCACTTCTTTTGTTGACCTTGTGATACCAGGCAACAATAAGGGAAGGGAAAGCCTTGCACTCATTTATTTCCTGCTTACCAGAGAAATACTGAGAATCAAGGAAAAAGATACATCGCAGCTCAAGCAGGAGGACTTCCTGGCAGAACTATGAGAAAACCACATGTGGCTGGATATTTCTATCCGTCAGATGCAGATGAATTAAGGGATAAGATAGCTTGGGCTTTTACTCACTGGAGTGGGCCAGGCTTCATCCCTGAAATAATGAAAACTTTGCCAGAACTTGGCATAATTGCTCCTCATGCAGGATATGATTACAGTGCACCGGTGGCTGCGTTTTCATATAATGCCCTTGTTAATTCTGGGAGATACGATTACTTTGTTATTATTGGACCAAACCACACTGGTTTAGGAGAACCAATATCTGTAGGAACAGAGGATTATCTGACTCCTCTTGGTATCGCTAAAATTGAGAAGGAGGCAGTGGATGAAATAACTGATGATTATATTGTAAGGGATAACACTGCTCATCTCAGGGAGCACTCTGTTGAGGTCCAGATCCCGTTTCTTCAGTATTTTTATGGTGATGTAAGGATTGTGCCAATTGTAATGATGGACCAGAGCGAGGAGGCTGCTAAAATACTCTCTTCTAAATTAAAGAAATTGAGGGGAAAATTCACAATCATAGCAAGTTCTGATCTGGACCATTATCTTCCCCTTCAGAAGCTAAGGATGTACGACAACTATTTTGCCAAGGCAGTTCTTTCAAGGGATATTAAGACAATTTACAGATACATATATTCAGAGGAAATTTCTGCCTGCGGCTTCGGACCTATAGTAACCCTCTTGATGACATATAGTGGTAAGGTCGATCTTCTGAAACTTTCCAATTCCATTGAAATAGCTGGAGGAGAAACTGGAGTGGGATATGGAGCCTTTTCTGTGGAAAAAATATAATTAGAGAATAGAGGCACTGTAACTTCCCGCTATGACCAGGACTTTTTTCCTCAGGGAAAAGTCCTTGCTAGTTACCCAAAGATCAAATACAGAAGTATCAAGGGAATGTATGATTTTTTCTTCTCCCGGGATCATGATGTATGAGTATGGAAATAGAGGTGTTGTGAGATAAATATCAGGATTTCTGAAAGGTTCCAGTCCAGATAACATCTTTGTGCTGTTACCCTCCACGAAATTTTCTCTTATTAATTCCTCTGCTCTAAGCAGGGAAGAGTAATTTTCAATATATTTTCCTTCCTGCTTTATAATGAAGGTATCGGAAAATATTAAAGATAACCCATTCCTTATTGCCGAAACTTCTACATATAAAATATTTTCAGGCTTGTAATCTGAGGCCCTGTGCCATATCTCCTTGGAATTCATATCGCCAGCAATGATGGGGGAATAAAACAATTCATATCCATTAGAGACAAGATCACCCATCAATTTTTTCTGTATCTCACTTTCGTAACTTCCGATCATATTTTCCTGAAGGCTTGTAATCACATTTTCCCTGATCTCCTTTTGATTTTCCTTAAGCAATTCTATTTCTGATATCAGTGGATTACTGAATGATTCCTGTAATAAATCATCGCATGTTTCGTTGCATTTTCTGTGCATGAATGACATTGATGGGCAGCAATAATTCTTCGGCAATTCCTCTGCAAATTCAGGATCAATCAATTTAGAGCCAATCTTCTTGATTTCTCCATTATCTATTAACACTGCGTCACTTCGTTCATCTTCACAAAAATACTTAAAAAGTTCATCTTCCCTGTATATGACTATAGGTTTACTGATTATTCTGGAAACCAATTCGGCCCTGATTCTTCTGAACTCTTCCATATCTACATCTCCATTACTCTTGTGATGATCCTTGAGGGATAAAGGTTGGAATGAATTACACTGTTGGTTGCCTTGAACTCAGTGGTGTCAGATGCCAGATCAGGTGAGCCAGTATTGAAATTTCTTGAATATTTGGGAAATGCACTTGATGATATATCCACTCTAATTCTATGACCTTTAAAGAATGTATGACCAGTGTTCCACATATCAATGATGATTTCGTTAACTCCTTCCTCTAGAAATACAACTTTATCCATTCCCTTTCTGTATCTCGTCCTTATGATCCCGTCGCACAGCCTCTGGGAATAGCCGTTTGGCCAGACATCTGTGAGCATCGCGGTAAAATCAGTATCCTTTGCATCAGATTTCACGAATAGATGTGCCTTTACATCACCAAGTACGGTTAAGTCATTTCTAATAATTTCAGAGGTGTAAACAAGAACATCATCCCTTCTCTCGATTGGAGAATAATTATCAGGTCCTCCTATCTGTGCTGATGTAGGCTCTGTGATGAATGGTACAGGATCATCTGGGTCATAAACATAAGAATCCTCTCCATCATTTATTTCAGATTTGCTGAAGACCAATGTACCATCACCAAACCTGCTGTTTGCCCTTCCTTTGCTGCTCAGAAAGAATTCAATTCTCCTGCTCCCAGGAACTGGCCAGTCATCAAATTTCATCCATTTGTTTTTGCCCATTATAAACAATCTCACATTTTCCATATCAATACTCTCACCCATCAAATATTTCCTGAACCATTTCAATTCAATGTCTGGAAGGTTTATAATGGCATCAGGTCCAAAGTCAATATCTCCAATTTTCTGCGATTTATTCACACTATGTGGCCATGGTCCTATTAGTAGCATCTGATTCTTTCTGGAATAGGGCGATGCAGAACTGTTCCTCATTCCTATATAATTGAGAAAAGTGCCTATCTGTTCATCATCATACCATCCCGAAATATGCATAACGGCGGCATCTATAATGTTAAATCTATCCTGATAGCATATCCTTTTCCAGTAATCATCAAGGGTTTGATGTTTCATATCTTCTATCCAGTCCGGTATTTCATAGCCAAGTTTTTTAGGCATATCTATTAATGGGACTGTTTTGTAAACATCTTCCCAGTTCACATCAGAGGGATCCTTGTAGGTTCTGCCACTCACAAGATATCTCCATGAAAGATGCATCGGATCCTGGACTCCAGTTGGGCTCTCTACGAAAGGATCAGAAGGACTGACGATTGATACCATTGCCTTTAGATGAGGTGGTCTTTCAACTGCCGCAAGCCACTGAATTCTTGCTGAATATGATGCACCATAGGTTCCAACCATACCATTGGACCATGGTTGACGGGCAACCCATTCTATCGTATCATAACCATCCTTACCCTCATTAAAATATGGTGTAAATTCCCCTTCAGAATCTCCTCTTCCCCTTACATCGAGATTCAGGAAGGCAAATCCATTACTTGAGAAATAGATTGCATTTTCCCTGTATCTCTGATCCTGCCTTCCATAGGGTGTTCTGAAAACTATGGTACTGTAAGGAGGATTGGCATCGGGAAAATAAATATCTCCTATTATATTCACCCCGTCTCTCATTGGGATTTTAACATACCTCTTTACTGTTCCTTTCATGATTCAAACAGTAGATTTTATTATTAATAT
>CAZIOW010000039.1:0-7840 GCA_964541025.1 uncultured Thermoplasmatales archaeon | reverse complement strand
AGCAGGAATGACTCTTTTTAACTTTGAATACAATGTCAAGTGAAAAAAGAATTAAGCCGCTGCTTGAATAAAGTTAGGGTATTTATGACTCCAGTCCTTCATGATTCTTCCTCTAAGAAGTAATGAATTTATTACAACGGATGATGAACTCATTCCCATGGCAAAAGCAGCAAGTATTGGAAGGATAGAAAATATCCACAACCCAAAAATTGGGACTAATATCCCCCCGGCGATGGGAATTAGGACTGCATTATATCCAACTGCCCAAGCAATGTTCTCTTTAATCTTTTTGATACTAGCTTTCCCTATGGTCAATATTAATAAGAGTTTTCTAAGATCATCATTTATGAGTATAATATCCCCGCTTTCCTTTGCTATATCCGTACCCGAACCCATTGCTATTCCAACGTCAGCTGTTTCAAGTGCCGCTGCGTCATTTATTCCATCACCTACGAACATTACAAAATATCCTTGCCTCTGATATTCCTTTACTATCTCTGATTTATCTTCGGGAAGAGTCTCTCCGTGGAAATTATCTATCCCGAGTTCCGAGGCAACCTTCTCTGCCTCTAATTCGGAGTCTCCTGTGACTAAGACAGTCTTGATTCCCATATTCTTCAATTCATTAATGGTGATCTTGGCTGTATCTCTTATTTTATATTCAAGAATAATAGTGCCGACCTTAATGTTTTCAATAAAAACAGATACCTCAGAGCCTGTATTACCGTCTCCTCTTATAACCTTAATCTCTTTTCCATCAAGAATTCCCGTTACGCCCTTACCTGGGACCTCCATGAATTTTTGCACTTCGTTCAATGTTATGCCAGCTTCAAGAGCCTCATGGACTATTGCTTTGCCAATCGGATGATTTGAAAACTTTTCAAGAGATCCCGATATTCTCAACACATCGTCCTTAGTAAAATTTTTTTCAGGTAAAATTTTGGTGATGCTAGGAGAGCCTATGGTAAGGGTCCCAGTTTTATCAAATACAACCAAATTTATCCTCGTCAATCTATCTAGAGCACTTGAATTTTTTATAATTATCCCGTTTTCAGATGCAATGTTGGAGGATATTAACAGGGTAATTGGACCAGCAAGGCCGATGGCGCAAGGGCAGGCTATGACTATAACCGAAACAAACGCCAGGATAGCAATTTCCAAGGGGAGGGCAGAACCTGTGCTGTTGAGGTAGAAATACCAGAAGAGTCCCGAAGCCAGGGCTACAGTGATTACCACTGGAACAAATACCGCTGAAAATACATCGGCAATTTTCTGTACTTTTATCCTTCCTGAAATTGCCCTCTGGATCAGTTCATATATCTGGCCAACGGTGCTGTTCTTTCCAGTTCTTGTAACACTGATCTTAAGGACGCCATTAAGGTTGGAAGTGCCGGATGAAACGGTATCGCCTTTATTTTTCAATACCGGTTCCTGCTCACCGGTGAGCATGGATTCATCAACTTCAGCTGAACCGTCGATGACAATCCCATCTGCCGGAATAGATTCACCCGGCCTTATAAGTATAACATCACCTTCTCTGAGTTCGTCTGTTGGTGTGTCAACTTCCTTTCCATCTTTTGTGATCACATGAGAAACATTTGGGATAAGCTCTAGAAGTTTACTGGCAGCCTTGTTGGCACGAATTTTTGTAAGGTTCTCAATGAAGTTGCCCGTGAGTATGAGCGTTATTATGAATGCAGACGCGTCAAAGTAGACGCCTGCGCCCGGTATCTTGCTTGGGAAAAAAGTAACATAGCTGGAGAATATGAATGCAGTAAGTGTTCCTATTGAGATAAGGAGGTCCATGTTTCCGGATCTGCTCCTTATGGCATGATATGCTCCTTCGTAGAATCCATATCCAGAGTAAAACTGAACCGGGAGAGTCAGCATAAAGAGGGCAATATCCTTGTATGTCTGTCCGAGAAAAAGGCTCCCCGGAACCAGGTAGTTTATGATTATGATTGGTATCGCCAGACCCCATGCCACATAAAGACGCCTTTTCAGGAGCGTCTTTTCCTTTTCTGGTGAATTAAACTTCTGTTGGCAGGTTTTAGAACAAAAATAGTATGTTTGACCGTCGACTACAGATATCAGATCAGTATCCTCCGGTACAAACATTCCACATACGGGATCAGTTGGCATTTACATTCTCCTTATCTGCTGTATTTCAGAGGGTTTTTGTCGAATTCTGATTTGCAGTGGCTGCTGCAGAAGTAGAAGATCTTTCCCTGGAACTCACTCTTCAGGTCAGTGCTCTCCTTCACTTTCATTCCACATACTACATCTATTGCCATGGTTATGAATTGTGTTGCTTTACATATAATTACTCTATCCATAATGTTAAAGTGAGTGGATTAAATTATTACATTATGAAAAGAAATCTTTCTGAACTGGAACAGAGACCCGTATTATTGCTCAAGAGAAATTCCAGGATGAGTATAGTGGAAATAGCAAGTGAATTGGGCACCAGCAGGCATACAGACAAGAAGATCCGGGCTCCATAATATCAAATGGAAGGATTAAGAAATTCACCATCTCCCTCGCAGATGAAAAAAAAGGATATGATTCTTGTATATACTGACAATTTAGAGAACATACCGGGGAATATTATCATGGAGCGCTTCTCTCTCACAGACTGATCCTACATGGTGATCCTCTACTATGAGGACCTCATAAAGATAAAGAAGGTCAATATAAAAAGAGTTAAAATAACAACCTCCAGAGAATTGTATGGAAACATGAACAGGGCAGAAAGCTCCACTGCGATTACTGCAGAAAAGAGATCAAAGATAATCCGATCTTGGTTGAAACATGGGAAAAGGACGTATTACTTGCTTTGTACAAACTGTGAGAGAGACCTCAAAAAGGAGAGGAGATGATTCTTGAGGAAGATTCCAGATACTAGCATTTACATGTAGTTTCTATTGATGAAGGGTATGTTACGAATCTACTCATAACGTTTAATATATTGGAAATGCTTGGACAGTTTGATCAGAGATATTATAAATAACTGAGATGAATCATAATCATCTATGAGTTGCAGAGGGGATTTGATTTCTGTTGGAAAGGGGAAAGTTGAATTGGGAAAAGGAGTAGTAGAAGCTGCAGAAGGAAAATTTCTTGTCTTGGAGTTGGTTGAGGAAAGGGGTCCATGTCCGGATAATATGTGCCAATTGGAAGCAAAAATCAGTGTAGGAATTCTTGATAGCATCAGTGACCCATCCGCATATGAAATAGTTAAAACTGACAAGTTCACGTTTGCTATCAGCAAAGCTGTGTGGCAAGCCATAGATAAAGGCAGGCAAGACATTTCCATCAGAAAAGGACGATTTGGAAGTCTGACCGTGAAAGGATTCTCGCTAACCTATTGATAGGTCTTATCATTATGTATGTTTTTAGCTACCATAAAATGCATATTGAATAGGGTATTGTTTTATCTCTTCACGTGATTTCGTTAATATGTCTTGTGGATGTATGAAGAACGCAGGAAATGAAACGGAAAAGCACCATATGCACAGTCACGACGGTGATGATAACTCCAAAGGTGATGATACTAAAACTGCACCAGGAATACTGAATAAGAGGTATGCAAGAAGAGAAATAGGAAGGAAGAATATTTTAACATGAAGGAAGAAATTTTATCCAGGTGAAGAAATGGCAACTGAATACAGAGTTAAATCAGAGCGTTCCTTGGATGTAGTGTGCAACGAGATAAGGGAGGTATTGCCTCTGTATGGCTTCTCAATATTATCAGAGATCAGGACCAGTGACATCTTGAGGTCAAAGGGGTTTGAATACTCAAATCTTAGAACTTTTGATATTTGGAAAGCCAAATATGCACACGAGTACCTTTCCTTCGACTATAGAGTTGAGACGCTCATTCCATGCCATATAATGGCAAAATCAGTGGAAGGCGGTACTGAGATATCTGTCCAACTTCCTGCGTAAATTTTCTATACTCTTCAAACAGATAAGATGGAACCGATGATGGCCTTTCTGAATGAGGTTGAGACTAAAATTAAAACCAATGTGGACTCATTTATATAATACTTGAATGGACTCCAGAGCTAACCTAGAAAGACCGCTTCTGGAGCACCAGCCTTTTAATGCAAGGATTGGTTATCTCATAATCTGAAGTGCAAGCATGAGTATTTTTCCGTAATAATTTATTAAGGTGAAGCATAAACCGTCAGGATAGTTTTATTGTCAACTCTTGTGGTTAAAATCCTTTGAGTTGTATTTTATAATGAATCCAAAACACTCATTTATTTTCCTTGACATCGCAACAATTTGACACAAAGCGATGGAATTTACTTCGAAACTTCCTGAAAAAAGTTAGATAAGCAGTATTGCTACCGCCAGCATAATTATTGTTCCACGACTATCTTTCCATACATCCCGTTTTCGGCATGCCCGGGATAGGTACACAGGTACCAGTATGTTCCGGATTGCAAAAATGTGTAGCTGAAATTGTAATAATAGAAGTGACCGGAATTTGTTGGGGGCAAAAAGCCCATCTGGGTCATGAAGCCGAAGCCTCCCGATCCCATGTATCCCATACCGACCATATAAGGATAAGGAGGCCCTCTGCTGCTCAGGACAAAATTATGATAGGAATCCGTATCAATATTTACCACCGTGAAATGGACAGTAACACCTTCTTTGATTACGATTGTTGGATTATAGATGCCTGATATCTCAAAGCTATACATACTCGGTGCATTCATAGGGCCTGCCATGACAAGCAAAGTGGTGGAATTGTTTACATAAATAGTTGAATTCACCTGTGAAACATAAACTCCCAGCCCTGTTACATTCAAACTTTCGAGCTGGGACTGCGTCAGGTACTGGGAACTGCTGGATGTATTATATCCACCATAGTAATAGAAAGCTGTAAATACAAGCAAGGCGGTAAGGAAAGCAACTCCCACAATTCCTATGGTTTTATATTTATTCATAGAAAATTTCATCTCCTTATGATTTCAATCATCTGACGGTATTCTGCTTCAGATATTTCTCCCTTTGCGAATCTTTCATTCGCAATCTCCAGCCCCGGTACAAACATTCCACATACGGGATCAGTTGGCATTTACATTCTCCTTAT
Organism: uncultured Thermoplasmatales archaeon; assembly: GCA_964541025.1. Lineage (GTDB taxonomy): Archaea > Thermoplasmatota > Thermoplasmata > Thermoplasmatales > JAGDXO01. The sequence continues at coordinate 2,736 of CAZIOW010000039.1, read as the reverse complement.
CTGCTGTATTTCAGAGGGTTTTTGTCGAATTCTGATTTGCAGTGGCTGCTGCAGAAGTAGAAGATCTTTCCCTGGAACTCACTCTTCAGGTCAGTGCTCTCCTTCACTTTCATTCCACATACTACATCTATTGCCATGGTTATGAATTGTGTTGCTTTACATATAATTACTCTATCCATAATGTTAAAGTGAGTGGATTAAATTATTACATTATGAAAAGAAATCTTTCTGAACTGGAACAGAGACCCGTATTATTGCTCAAGAGAAATTCCAGGATGAGTATAGTGGAAATAGCAAGTGAATTGGGCACCAGCAGGCATACAGACAAGAAGATCCGGGCTCCATAATATCAAATGGAAGGATTAAGAAATTCACCATCTCCCTCGCAGATGAAAAAAAAGGATATGATTCTTGTATATACTGACAATTTAGAGAACATACCGGGGAATATTATCATGGAGCGCTTCTCTCTCACAGACTGATCCTACATGGTGATCCTCTACTATGAGGACCTCATAAAGATAAAGAAGGTCAATATAAAAAGAGTTAAAATAACAACCTCCAGAGAATTGTATGGAAACATGAACAGGGCAGAAAGCTCCACTGCGATTACTGCAGAAAAGAGATCAAAGATAATCCGATCTTGGTTGAAACATGGGAAAAGGACGTATTACTTGCTTTGTACAAACTGTGAGAGAGACCTCAAAAAGGAGAGGAGATGATTCTTGAGGAAGATTCCAGATACTAGCATTTACATGTAGTTTCTATTGATGAAGGGTATGTTACGAATCTACTCATAACGTTTAATATATTGGAAATGCTTGGACAGTTTGATCAGAGATATTATAAATAACTGAGATGAATCATAATCATCTATGAGTTGCAGAGGGGATTTGATTTCTGTTGGAAAGGGGAAAGTTGAATTGGGAAAAGGAGTAGTAGAAGCTGCAGAAGGAAAATTTCTTGTCTTGGAGTTGGTTGAGGAAAGGGGTCCATGTCCGGATAATATGTGCCAATTGGAAGCAAAAATCAGTGTAGGAATTCTTGATAGCATCAGTGACCCATCCGCATATGAAATAGTTAAAACTGACAAGTTCACGTTTGCTATCAGCAAAGCTGTGTGGCAAGCCATAGATAAAGGCAGGCAAGACATTTCCATCAGAAAAGGACGATTTGGAAGTCTGACCGTGAAAGGATTCTCGCTAACCTATTGATAGGTCTTATCATTATGTATGTTTTTAGCTACCATAAAATGCATATTGAATAGGGTATTGTTTTATCTCTTCACGTGATTTCGTTAATATGTCTTGTGGATGTATGAAGAACGCAGGAAATGAAACGGAAAAGCACCATATGCACAGTCACGACGGTGATGATAACTCCAAAGGTGATGATACTAAAACTGCACCAGGAATACTGAATAAGAGGTATGCAAGAAGAGAAATAGGAAGGAAGAATATTTTAACATGAAGGAAGAAATTTTATCCAGGTGAAGAAATGGCAACTGAATACAGAGTTAAATCAGAGCGTTCCTTGGATGTAGTGTGCAACGAGATAAGGGAGGTATTGCCTCTGTATGGCTTCTCAATATTATCAGAGATCAGGACCAGTGACATCTTGAGGTCAAAGGGGTTTGAATACTCAAATCTTAGAACTTTTGATATTTGGAAAGCCAAATATGCACACGAGTACCTTTCCTTCGACTATAGAGTTGAGACGCTCATTCCATGCCATATAATGGCAAAATCAGTGGAAGGCGGTACTGAGATATCTGTCCAACTTCCTGCGTAAATTTTCTATACTCTTCAAACAGATAAGATGGAACCGATGATGGCCTTTCTGAATGAGGTTGAGACTAAAATTAAAACCAATGTGGACTCATTTATATAATACTTGAATGGACTCCAGAGCTAACCTAGAAAGACCGCTTCTGGAGCACCAGCCTTTTAATGCAAGGATTGGTTATCTCATAATCTGAAGTGCAAGCATGAGTATTTTTCCGTAATAATTTATTAAGGTGAAGCATAAACCGTCAGGATAGTTTTATTGTCAACTCTTGTGGTTAAAATCCTTTGAGTTGTATTTTATAATGAATCCAAAACACTCATTTATTTTCCTTGACATCGCAACAATTTGACACAAAGCGATGGAATTTACTTCGAAACTTCCTGAAAAAAGTTAGATAAGCAGTATTGCTACCGCCAGCATAATTATTGTTCCACGACTATCTTTCCATACATCCCGTTTTCGGCATGCCCGGGATAGGTACACAGGTACCAGTATGTTCCGGATTGCAAAAATGTGTAGCTGAAATTGTAATAATAGAAGTGACCGGAATTTGTTGGGGGCAAAAAGCCCATCTGGGTCATGAAGCCGAAGCCTCCCGATCCCATGTATCCCATACCGACCATATAAGGATAAGGAGGCCCTCTGCTGCTCAGGACAAAATTATGATAGGAATCCGTATCAATATTTACCACCGTGAAATGGACAGTAACACCTTCTTTGATTACGATTGTTGGATTATAGATGCCTGATATCTCAAAGCTATACATACTCGGTGCATTCATAGGGCCTGCCATGACAAGCAAAGTGGTGGAATTGTTTACATAAATAGTTGAATTCACCTGTGAAACATAAACTCCCAGCCCTGTTACATTCAAACTTTCGAGCTGGGACTGCGTCAGGTACTGGGAACTGCTGGATGTATTATATCCACCATAGTAATAGAAAGCT
>CAZIOW010000038.1:0-9778 GCA_964541025.1 uncultured Thermoplasmatales archaeon | reverse complement strand
GCTCCAGGTACTGCTTTGATATACTTTATGGACATTACCATCTCAACTCCTGAACTCTGCATATGTTATAGAAGGTGCATCTGGCATCCCTGCAAACACTGAGATTTTCATTGTTCTCCCTTTGGACAAAGAAATCGCCACTGGTAAGCTTGTTCAGGCCACTATAAATTATGCTTTGGCATTCCATTACCTCCCTTTGTTCATCTCCAGGGGGTATTACTCTAAAATGCCCCTTTTTTGTGGTTGCACCATCAGAATAATCCCTATATGAAAGATAGGCTGCTGCAGTGACTTTCTTGTTGAAAGCCTTCTCCACTGCATATTTATACACATATAGCTGAATGCTGTGCTCGTTGCACAATTTATCATTCGGGAATTTACTGAGACTCCCCTTATAATCAATAACTGTTAGAGTTCCATCCCTATTTTCATCAATCCGGTCAACAACTCCCTTGATAGGAATCTTCAGGTCATTGATCTCCAATAGGATATTTTGATTTCTCCCATTGAATCTAAATTCTTTCTTGAATATATGCCTCCCAAGTTCCTTGGCTTCCCTGGTATCTATTTCCACGAATTTAGGAAGTCTATTCTCTTTCAGATATTTTGATAAATACAATTCCAGGGCTTTCCTCTTAGACTTGTATTTAGATCCTTCAATCATTTTTTTAATTTCATTTTCTGCTTTAATTCTGAAGGTTTTAGGGTCAGTTTCTATATCGTGGTAAAGTTCGAGAAGCTTATGTGTTATGGTTCCCATCTCCATTATTCCGAGAAATTCAGTGGTTTCATCCAGTTTTCTGTAGCCAATCACATTTTCTATAAAGTATTTAAAAGGACAGATGAGATAGTTTTCAAGTGAAGTGGGTGAAAAATCTGCTTTCAGGATGTCAAGTGTCCTACCGGTAACATGATAAATGTCCCTCTTGTTAATCTGAGTAAATGCTGATGAAACAACTATTTTCCTCCTGGATATGGATGATACCCTATCAACCTTTATAGGATCACCAGGCATTGAATCGAAAAAATCTACAGATGCAGTATATCTCGACCTTTCATCAAGAGAAGAATACAATATGTAAGATTTCGATGATCCCCTGATTATGCTTTTGTTGTACTGATCTAACAATTGATTGATGGTTTCAGTCAGTCCTGTTATTTGAATGAAATTGAATATTTCAGGAAGGGTTATTCTTGATATTGAAGTGGAATCACACCTTGCCACAATGGAAATATCAAAATCTATTCCAGAAATGTCAAAGGGCGTTCCTATTATAATTTTAGCGTCTCCAATCACAACTGGCGATTTTGAAAGACGGAGGACTATCTCATAAAGAGACAACAAATCATTCAATGAACTTACCTTGTCAATAAAGAAATTAATTTTTTGATCTATGGATTGAAGTGTTTGGAAATGCTCTGGAATATAAGACATAAAAAAATTCTCCAGGGTTTGTATAATTGGGATCACATCTAATCTGTCACCTTTCTCATGAATATGATTTTTGAGCCTTTTTATCAGGGAGACAACGTTATCCATTCCGAAATCGGTGAGGAGTTCGATCCAATCGTCAAAATCGTCGATGATGCTATTCTCAAAGGCCTTTTTCTTTATATCATATAATTTACTTTCCAATCTAGAATTAAATGGATCGTGGATTAGAGAATAAAAATTTTCAGCTGTACCATTTCCAGATGCGATAGTCAAAAGGTTTTTGATCAAATTTATCGGGAAACTACCAAGTGTATAAATGGAGATTTGAGATGCGATAGAAGGATTGAGACCAGAAGCTTTCAGCAAATTTGATATTGAAACTATTGAATACTCATCTGGAACAGATATGCCTATTTTTTTGCCTGGGTTCTGAAGAATCACGTCAAGTATGAAATGGTTCTCTGTTGTATAGTCCGGGAATGAATATTTTGTAATTTTTTTATTCTTGTCTGTCGGAATAACTCTTCTAACACTGGATATGGATTCAAGTATTTTCTCATATGGCCTTGGTATTTCTCCATGCAATGCAATATTTTCAAAATTTATTTTAGCCCCGGGTAAAACAAAATTAAAAACAGAAGGAAGATCAGAATGACTAATCTCACCTCTAGAGTTCATTAACTTTGAGAGTTCCTTGAGAATATTTGATACCACATCGCTGTAGGAATATTTGTTTTCACCTGATACGAAGCTAGATAGTGGTATCCCGAACTTTTCCTTTAACTGGTATAATTCATGAGCAATTTCAATTTCGTAAATGTCATTGGATACTTTATTTATTGATTCCAGCAATTCCTGTGACGTCACTATATTTTGATTTTTGTTCAGTATAATCATATCCAGGATTGAGAAATAGGCGGTAGAATTTGGCAAAGAACTGATTAATGCAGAAAAGAATGAAGGAAATACGTGTAATTCTGCAGATGGATTATCATTCATTGTTCTCATATTAAGATCATACAAAAAAATGTTACACTGAGGATTAGCAATTATGAATTTAAGTATTGAGTAAAGTTTTTAAATGGATTATTTATTAGGACTTGAAGATGGAAGTTTTAAGGAATAACCAGAATTACGCAAGAAAGAAAATGAAAATGTTAGACATGAATAAAAATGACGAGTTCCGGTATCTTTTGGAAAAATCTCTGAAGGATCTCCCTGAAAGTCTGAGAGGTAGCCTGTTTGGAACGATTTATGCCAAGGCTTCTAAATTTGGAATTAATTCTGCCAGGGAATATATCATAGAAAAGAGAAAAGAGGGGATCATTGACGAACCTACCTCGAGAAAACTGATTGATCTTCTGTTCCAATACAGCACTTATCGTTAAACAAAGTGGGTAAATCTCTTATAATCTGTTTTTACCTTTAATAGCCCTAACCTTACTCCTTCATCAATCCACCCATAAGCATATGATGATGCAGCAAGGGAGTTTTCATAATCACCTTTCTCATAGAAATACTTCGCATCATTAACATAGGCTTCAACCATTTTGATTATATCCGCATATGCTAAATTAAGTAAGGAATTCTCCTCAAAAGGGTTTTCAATTTCAGAAAGGGCTAAGCTGGCAAGTTCAAGATATTTTTTAGCTTTCTCCTGTATCAACTAAACCACCCTTATGTTCTTTCCTCCATCATCAGTTTCTCTTGGCCTTACTTCAATGAATAAAGGGATGGGAAGTTCTGGTGATGTTGCCAGTGCAACACCTATGGGGAGTCTCTGTATCTCATCAACTGAGGTCGGAGTAATGTTCTCCACTGAGTTTGCAATTGCCTTTAGGTCATTTGGATTCGTAACCTTAAGGATCAACTGAGTGGAACACTGAGATAGAACATTTTTGTCAATTTTTGCAGGCCTTTGAGTAACAACAAGCAATCCGAATCCAAATTTCCTGCCCTCTGAAGCCACGGTTCTCATTATCTTGGATGACAGAGATTTCCCCTGCTGTGGTGCAAAATTATGTGCCTCCTCAACTACAACTAGACAGGGTGGGATCCTGTCCTTTTTTCTTGCCTCGAAAAGTACGTACATGAGTCTCTCCACAATGAACTGCTGGATGTCAGGGGGGATACCTTTCATCTCAATCACAGATACTTTTCCCTTCCTTACAATCTCATCCACTTTTAGTCCTCGTTTAGAGAATATATTAAGTGATTTCAGATATTTCAGTTCCCTTTCAAGTGATTGAGCTAGGCTTGAATCATCAATTTCCTTCAATTCTTTAATTATGTCATCAACGTCATATTCAGCAGTTTTCAATCTCAGAGAATCAACTGCCTTCCTCAATGGAATAAAATATGACCTTGCATCTGAAAGATTCATCAATCCAAGAAGTTCCTTAATATTAATCTGACTCAGAGTGAATTTGAGATCAATATCCCCTTTTTCTGGAGAAATCTTTATTATTTTGTCTGGGTATCCCCTTGGCGTTACTCCAAATCTATCCATATCCTTGGAATATTTAGAGGGATATTTCATGGATTCATATTCGCCATGTGGGTCGAATATTATTACCGTAACATCATTCTTCATTAATTCTTCGATTATCACACCTGTTAAGTAGCTCTTACCTCCTCCAGTCTTGGCAAGGACGGATATGTGCTTCTGTACCATAGAATTTATATCTATTGAATAACGAATGTTATGTCCATAAACAAGGCCGACGTAAGCCCTTGATTTCTTTCCAGCCCCGAGATTAAGAACTCTTGAGATGAATTCATCATCAGCTTCAAACACTGGAGTGCCTGCCACGAATGGAGTACGAGGCACCTGAATCAGACCACGTTCATCTCTATATCCAATTATGATGATCAGGGCAGATATAGATTGCTGTACCTGCATTTCCTTGCCATTCATAATTTCATAGCTTTTCTCGATAGACAGGTTGGTCTTTGCTTCTATGGCATCCACCTTTCCAAGAACCCATCCAACTTCATGATGCTTTATTTTTACATAATCTCCCTGCCTAAGATTCTGTGTCACAGAACAATTTACCAGGGTGGGTTTTGTATCTCCGTATATTATTCCTACGGGCATATCAATATCCATTATTGATTTGCTATTGTATTTCCTCTAATATAATTTTTGTGGCAGCATCTATTCTTTCACTGCTTTCAAGTCCAATACCCAGTCTGACTATTCTATCCTCCCCGAAAAAGAATCCAGGCACAGTATTAACACCCTTCATGGCCAGATTCTGCGAGAAACTCAATGAGGATAATTTTTCTATTTTAAGACTGTTAATTATTTGTATAGAATTCGGGATCAGGTAATCATTAAGTCTTTCTCGCAAAATCTTATAATTCTCTTCCAGTTTTTTGAAATTAAATGAATTATATATGTTCATGTTTCTGAAAAGATAACTGACCCTCTTCTTGTTAATTTCTGAAATTTCTGGAACAACATACCTCATAAGGTCCTTCATTTCGTGAATGATTTCGTCCCTTGATACTATCCATCCAAGCCTTGCACCTGAAGACCCAAAAAATTTCGATATGCTCCCTACCACAATAAGATTACCTATATCCACCTTGGATCTTTGGTATTTCTGATTGAAAAATGAGAATGTATCGTCCAGTACAAGGAATGAATTATTACCTTCCGTCTCTCTCAATATGCTTCTGACGGATTCATCGCTCCAGATCACTCCCGTAGGATTATTCGGGTTACTAACAAAATAAACAGAATTCTCATCAACATCCCATGGTGAAAGGTCAAGGGTGTTGTCAGATATTCTATTTTCCGTGATTATATCATAACCGAGTTCTGCAGCCTGGTAGAAGAAAACTGGATACTCAGGGGTAATTGAATAGAATTTATGCAATTTTCTCCTAAGATAATATAAAATGAAGAAGCTTCCAAATGTTCCACTTGGCAATAGGATGACTTGGCTACTCTTAACCTGATACATTGCTGCAATCAGATCTTCAAGACTGGAATTGTCCACTCCCTCCGGATTGATCCCACCCATGCCAGAATTAGCGAGATTGATATTGGTCGAAGGCAATGATTGAAGATATTGAAATAGGGATACCTTGAAATCCATGTGGGATTAATAAATACTAGGATTTACATTTTAATATTGTTGTTGTTAATTTTAGAAAACTCAATAATCATAAGTTTCATAAATCCTTTGGCTCTGGTATTGAAAAATTGTCGGTCACATCTTAGGAGATGAAATCTCCTAAAGCCTGTTTTATTTGACTGATAATCAAATCCATTGGCCAGGATTTAAATTGAGTGATTTATAGATGGTGATTATCTGAAACACCATTATTTTAATAGATTTAAGGCGAAGTAAGCAGGCTATATGGAGTCAATATTCTTCTAGAAAATTATAAGAAATATCTCATAACCATTCAAGGAACTCGATTCTGTTTCCAAAAGGGTCATCAACATAAAACCTGTTGGCACCTGGGAGTGGTTGATCCTCTTTCACTGTTATACCATTTGATATCAACCTCTCCCTCAAATTAGTTAAATTTTTTACGCTTATGGCAGGATGAGCTTTCTTTGCAGGCCTGAAATCATTCTCTATGCCAACATGAATCTGGTTAGATCCACATTTGAACCATGCACCACCACGTGATTTAAGATTTTCAGGTTTCTCAATTTCGGTCATTCCCAGTATATCAACGAAGATTTTTCTCAAAATTGGTTCAGAGCCTGGGGGTGCTGAAATTTGAACATGATCTAAACCGTTGAAAGAAAAATTTGGTTCCATTTCATAATATTAGATAATTAACTATAATTTTTTCATAAGTAAAATTATTAGGTGAAAGATACTGATTAATTTATTAAAATGCTTAAAATAGCGGGCTAATTTGAATGGAATTCTTTCAAATAAAAATACAATACCTATATTTCTAAATACGATACGTTCTTACCATAATAAGAGAAATTTTATTATTGAACTCAACATGTGCCATTTAAATGAACATCCTTAAATTGGGAGGATCCATAATTACTAATAAAGAGAAATATCTGGAACCAAACCTGGAAAATATAAAAAGAATAGCTACTGAGTTATCAAGAATTAATGGGAAATATATTTTAGTGCATGGTGCAGGATCATTCGGGCATATAAAGGCACTGGAATTTGGGCTGGAAAAAGAAATCATTGTGAATGGCAAGGAAATTAACATTTCAAAAGTTATGAGAGATGTTGAATATCTGAATTCAATTGTTTTGGAAGAGCTCATATTGCATAATATTCCAGCAGTGGGACTACCTCCTCATTCCATTTATTCCCCTTATTTGAATTTTGATGTGGTAATAAATCTTCTTGAATCGGGATTTGTGCCAGTACTTTATGGTGACGGATTCATTTGGGATAGTAAGCATAGAATAATATCAGGTGATGATATTATTAGGGACCTGGTGGGAAAAATAAAAACTGAAACAGTAATATTTGCCACTGATGTTGATGGCCTTTACACCAAGGATCCTAAAAAATTTCATGATGCAGAGTTCATTGAACATATAAAGGGAAATAATTATCGCGTCAACCTATTATCTCACGATGCTACAGGCTCAATGAAGGGAAAAATGGAAAAGATAGATTCCATAGTTAAATATGTGAATAAGGTAGTAATAATAAATGGAAATATTCCACAAAGGATAATGGAGGCCATGTCGGGAAAGAATGTTAAGGGGACAGTGATTGAGAAATGATTTCAAATAGGAAAATAGAACACGTGAACATTATAGCCAAAGAAAATGTTGAGCATGACCATAATTATTGGAGCGATATAGAAATAGTTCAAAAATCAATGCCTGAGGTTAATTATGATGAAATTGATACCTCCACTGAATTTTTGGGAAAAAAACTGAAACTTCCACTAATAATATCATCGATGACTGGAGGTCATCCTGAAACGAAGAAGATTAATGAAAACCTTGCCATTGGTGCAGCTGAGAAAGGAATAGGAATGGGTGTCGGATCAGAAAGAGCTGCACTGGAGAAGCCAGAACTTGAAGATACATTTTCCATAATTGCAGATTATGACGTACCAATTAAAATTGCAAATATAGGTGCTCCCCAATTGATTCCTCAAAAGAAAGGAGCACTGAAGGATGAACATATTGCGAGAGCAATTGATATAGTGAAGGCGGATTTTCTTGCAGTTCACTTTAATTTCGTTCAGGAACTGATACAACCTGAAGGAGACAGAAATGGAAGAGGAGTCTCAAAAAGGCTAAAGGAACTTGCGTCTAAATACAAAATAATTGCAAAGGAGACGGGTGCAGGCTTTTCTAAAGAGGATATTATTGAACTTGTTCAGGCTGGGGTAAAGGCAATAGATGCTGGGGGTAGATCTGGTACATCATTCTCAGCGGTAGAGACATATAGGAATAAGAATGAAGAGAGAATTGATACTGCAATTCTCTTTTGGAACTGGGGAATACCATCACCAGTTACAGTTAGACATTCTTCAGGGTATATACCTACGATTGCCTCCGGTGGCATAAGATCAGGTCTTGACGTTTTTAGGGGGTTGATGCTCGGGGCAAGTCTTGCAGGCGCTGCATCTCCATTCCTGAAAGCTGCTTTGAAATCATCCAACGATGTTGTAAAACTAATTGAGAATTTTGAGGAACAGTTAAAAATTGCAATGATGCTTACTGGATGCAGAAAACTGGAAGATGTTAGGCATGTGAAATATGTTGTTACAGGCAGGCTGAATGAATGGTGGACACAATATTAGAATGTCCAGTGTGTCATAATTTAACTCTAGAGGTAAGGCATACTGAGATGGAAATACCTCATTTCGGAAACGCCATGATTTATACTGCAATTTGCTCAAATTGTGGATATAGAACAAACGACATAAGGTTCGAAGGGAATTTCCCCATTGAGGACAGGATTTACATAGAAAAACCTGAAGATATGAAGATAAAAATTGTCAGGGGAAATGAAGGGACCGTAGAAATACCAGAACTTGGATTGTTGTTAGAACCAGGCCCGCTTGCCGAATCCTTCATAACAAATATTGAAGGGCTTCTTGAGAGATTCGAGGAAATTTTGCCCCTATTTGATAAGGAAGCTGTCCAAGATTTGGCCGGTAAGTTGAATAAGGCAAAAGATGGTAAATTGAAGTTTACCATAATACTAAATGATCCAAGCGGAGTATCCCACTTCATAAGGGATGAGATTTAACAACTTTCTATCTCATAGCTTTTTACCAAAAGTATTTTCTGCATTCCCCTGCTTAAAATCTCCTTTTCCTTGATCCGCAGGTACAAATTAGTCCAGGGAGAATAAGTAACCAGCGATTCATATTCTCCCCCCTCCCCAACTATTGATATCCCGTATCTTGTATTTAAAAGAATGAGTTCATTCATCAAATTTTCGTCTATTTCCCTTCCAAGATATCTTTCGTCAAGACCTTCTGCGGACACGCTTACGAGTATACCCCTGGAACCCGAGTGGATGAATTCCCTTAATATTTCTTTTTGGCTTCTTCTCCACAAGGGAAAGAAAGGTACCAGTTCCTTTTCTAAGCATAATTTTTCTAGTCTAGTCTTTTGATATTCACTGGCAATTGCACCTGCGATTAACCTGTACCCTTTATATTTTGAAATCTCATTTTCAAAGTCATCCTCGTCAATAATTTCATTATCCAAATTTAGCAGTTCGGATACAGCTTTTCCAAGAAATGTATTGGGAAAGTGAAACATCATTGAATCTTCTATCGCTCTGATCGTTATTGTTGTTTCTATTTCAATGCCCAGCATCATGGCTATAAGTGCACTGAGATAGGAATCCTTCCCCCCTGACAATAAGGCTATTCCCTTCATCAAGTCAACTTTTTTCCCTGATTTCTATGCCCAGTTCCTTTAGGTCTCTGGTTATATCATGATAGAGGTTAAGTTCCTTTGACAGTATCTCTGGGGCAACAATACCAGTCTGTTTGATCTTTCCCTGGATGACCAGGTCTGAAACGACGGCATTGGTGAATCCGGTGGTCCTTGCCATGGCAGAAAGTTCTGATGTTCCCTTATCGAAGAGGGTAAATGTCTCCTCAGAACCAGTATTTCCTATGGTTTTAATTTCCATGAACAGAATGTCGTTTATCTCAGGGAAAGCAAGGTATTTTCTCATGAGCACTGCGAGAACCTCTTTTGGAATTATGGTTGTTTCCCCTGTGTCAATTGGTTCTTCACTGAGTAATCCCAGCTGCTTCAGGAATTTTATTTTCTCCATATGACCGCGATATCTTATGGTCTTCTCATTCATGTTTCTAACATTTATATTCCTAATAAGTGATCTAAGTCCGTTT
>CAZIOW010000037.1:0-10932 GCA_964541025.1 uncultured Thermoplasmatales archaeon | reverse complement strand
GGCAGCCAGATTCATAGTAAAAGTGAAAAAATATCTTGAAGTTCCGGTTACAGTACTGGTGTGATTATGGATTACGATGCTATTATAGTAGGCGGAGGGCCGGGAGGATACGCCACTGCGATCAGGCTGGGGCAATATGGAAAGAAAGTTCTTCTGATAGAAGAGAATAAAATAGGCGGAGAATGTCTCAACTATGGTTGCATTCCAAGCAAAGCGCTGATTGAAATGGCGGACTCCATTAACTATTTAAAGGAGATGCCGGGAGTAGAATTATCATTCAAGATTGATATGAAGAAATGGCAAGAATGGAAATGGGGAATGATAAATAAGCTCACTTCCGGCGTTGAAAGACTAGTCAAAAGTTATGGAGGGGAAGTAATCAAGGGGAGAGGTTACATCGTTGACAGGAATACTGTTAAGGTTGATACAGAAACATACCATTCAGCCAATATTGTCATAGCTACTGGATCAGTACCCGTTAAAATAAAGGGAATGGAGTCTTCAATGTTCAACCGCGATATTCTCGACATTGACCATGTTCCCGAATCTTTGATAATAATAGGTGGCGGTTATATAGGGATAGAACTTGGGACTGCATTCAGGAAACTTGGAACCGATGTAACTGTAGTTGAAATGATGCCAGCCATATTGCCAGGTATAGATCAGGACTTAACAAGATACGTTGAAAGAAGGGTCTCTGCTTTAGGCATAAAGGTACTGACATCGACAAGGGTTAAGGAAGTGAAGAAGGAAACCTCATACAAAGTAACGCTATATGATGGGGCGGAACTTGAAGCTGAAATGGTTGTTCTATCGGTGGGGAGAGAACCTAATACGAAGGGGTTTGGGCTTGAAAATCTTAATCTTGAGATGGATGGTAAATTCATAAAAACTGATAGGGGGAAGAAAACCAGTGTAGAAGGAATTTATGCTGTTGGGGATGTGAGTGGCCAGCCTTTGCTTGCACACAAAGCCTTCTATGATGCCATGATAGCTGCGGATAATATAGCTGGGAACAGGAATGAGATAGATTACAGGGCCATGCCTTTTGTGATATACTCAGATCCAGAGATCGCAATTACAGGAGAAAGAACAGATAATTTTGTTAATGTTCCACTTGCGACAAATGGAAGAGCCCTTGGAATGAATGCATCATTAGGGGTTTTCAGGGTCTATACAGATGAAAATCTGGTGGTAAAGGGAGGTGCATTTGTTCTTCCGAGGGCATCAGAGCTTATCAGCGAGATTTCACTAGCCGTAGAATCAGGTTTGACTAGCAGGGATATAGGGCTCACTATACATCCACACCCAACATTATCTGAGGGTGTGCAGGAATCATCAGAGGCAACTTATGGAAAATCATTACATTACAAATCCAGCCGTTGACCTGGGGGTAATTGATTACAAGGAAAGCCTGGAAATTCAGAGGAAAGTGGCCTCGCTATTAAAAACGTGGAAATACGGTGACGTTCTCCTTTTAGTGAAGCATCCACCAGTTTACACTGTTGGAAGAGGCGGGATTCCTGATAATTATAAAGGTGTTGAAACAGTAGAAACTGAAAGAGGAGGTGATGTAACATATCACGGCCCGGGCCAGATTGTAGTATATCCAATAATAGACCTTGAAAGGAATGGAATCAGGGGGGTCAGGCGATATGTTGAGATTGTGGAAAGTATAATCATCGAATCTCTGAAAGATAATGGCTATAGTGCATACGTGGGGCAGGAACCAGGTATTTGGGTTGATGGAAAGAAAGTTGCATCCTTAGGAATGGCAATCAAGAGCGGAATATCCATGCACGGCTTTTCTCTAAATATTTCTCCAGAAGTAATTCCAGGTTTTTCCAGAATAAAGGCGTGTGGCCTTGATCCCTCACTAATTTCATACGTGGGAGTGAAGGAGGAAAAAATTAAGGATGACATATTAAGAAATTTTTCCTTGAGAATTCATCCTTTTAATATTATAACAAAAGATTTCTTCTATTCAATTATTTAAAATAGGTAAATTACTAACTTTATTTTTAATAATGATAATGTAATTCATGTATATGTCTATAAATTCGAATGTTGTCCTGAAAGACGGAACAAGCGTTCTCGTAAGGGAATGCAGAGATGATGATCTTGACAAGTTAAAGGAGTTTGTAAATTCTCTCTCAGATTCTTCAATAGAAGGAAGGTTCATGCAGAAAATTCCTCGAGATTTGGCTCTTGAGCTGCTGAGAAAGGATAAAACTCTATCTATCATTGCTATAAGGAATGACAGGATCATAGGCCACGGTGCAATTTATCATAAGAGTTCTGGTTCCGCTGAAATTGCAATCCTTGTTTCAGAGGAATACCAGTCAAAAGGTCTTGGAACATCTATGCTTGGGCTACTTACCGAATACTCTATCAGGTCTGGAGTCTACGAGGTAAAATCATATGTCTCTCCTGAGAATTACAAAATGATAGGGGTTTTGAAAAACCTAGGATTCCCAGTTGAATCAGAGGCTAAACCTGGTGTCCTTGAGGTAAGATTCCCACCATCATCACTTCCTGAAGCAATTGACAAATTTGAACACAGGGATGCTATATCAGCAGTAAACGCAGTAAAATTCTTTTTGGAGCCAAAAGGGATTGCAATCATTGGAGCCTCTGGAGATAGGAACGCAATTGGAGGTCAGTTATTTTTCAATCTCATTGAAAGTGATTATCAGGGGCCGATATTCCCAGTAAATCCTTCGAGGGAATTTGTCCAGGGAATTAAAACTTACAAATCAATCCTTGATATCCCCTATCCAGTTGATGTTGCATTCATAGTGATTCCATACCAGTTCGTCAATAGTGTGGCAATGGAATGCGGGCAGAAAGGAGTTAAGGGTCTTATAATAATTTCCTCAGGATTTTCAGAGGTAGGCGGAGAAGGAGTAAAGAGGCAGCAGGAATTGATGAAAATATGCTCCGATTACGGAATGAGAGTCATAGGGCCAAACTGCATGGGAGTTGCAAACACAGATACCAAAGTCAATATGAACGGTCAGTTCTCTCCATTTAAGCCAAGAAGGGGTAGGATATCATTCCTTTCCCAGTCAGGGGCCCTTGGAATAGCAGTTATAGATATCACTAATAAACTGGGGCTAGGAATGTCAAGTTTCGTATCAGTAGGTAATAAGGCAGATATCTCAGGAAATGATCTTATTCAATACTGGGAGCAGGATCCAAATACTGATGTTATTCTTATGTACCTTGAATCATTCGGGAATCCAACTAAATTCTCAAGAATAGCAAAGAGAGTGTCAAAGAATAAACCTATTATTGTTGTGAAAAGTGGAAGATTTGGAGCGGGATTCAGGGCTACACAGTCTCATACTGGGGCGCTTCTTTCTGCATCCGATGTGACTGTGGATGCCCTATTCAAGCAGAGCGGAGTTATCAGGGCACAAACACTGGATGAAATGTTTGATCTGGCGGCTCTGTTATCCTCACAGCCTGTTCCAAAGGGAAACAGGGTAGCAATAGTCACAAATGCTGGAGGTGCAGGAATACTCGCGGCTGATGCCTGCGAGGCTCAGGGTCTTAAAGTTCCAGAACTTACCGAGGAAACTCAGAATAAGCTCAGGGAGTTTCTCCCCCCAATAGCGGGTGTGAAGAATCCTGTTGATATGAGCGCAGCTGCTGGTCCGGAGGGATACGAGAAAGTTCTGGATGTTCTAAAAGATACTGATTACATTGATTCAATAATCGTGATATTCATTCCTCCTGTTGTGATGGATCAGAGTGTTGTTAGCTCAAAGATTTTAAACGCTGCAAAAAGAATAGATGGAAAGAAAACAATTGCCTCTGTATTCATGGCTTACAGAGGTGTACCAGATATACTGATGGGAGATGGAGTGAAGATACCGTCTTTCCCATTCCCTGAGGATGCTGCATCTGCACTAGCAAAGGTAACCGAATACGGGAAATGGAAATATGCACCAGTTTCAAAACCCAGAGAAATAAAGGTAAATGACAGGGAAGAGGTTAAGGCAATAATATCAAAAGGGCTGAATAACAAGGACGGATGGCTTACTTACGACGAGGCAGCAAAAATACTTGAAAATTATGGAATTCCAGTTGTCAAGACAATAATTGCAAAAACCCCTGAAGAGATAAGAAATAAGGTTAATGCTATTGAGGGAAATGTTGTGGTGAAGGCCTACGGTCCAAAACTTGTACACAAGAGTGATATGGGTGCTGTGAAGCTGAATGTCCTCCCATTAAAGGCTGGGGATGTAGCAACAGATATGCTGAATTCTCTTAAGAAGATGGATGTGGAAGTTGATTATTTCGTGGTTCAGGAAATGATACCTGAAGGAATAGAAATGATAGTTGGATCTTCACTCGATCCTAGCTTTGGACCAGTGGTAGTTACAGGAATGGGTGGCAAACTGGTGGAGTTGCTTAAAGATATATCCATAAGGCTTGCCCCGGTATCAGAAAATGACGCAGACGAAATGATATCTGAACTCAAGACATCCAAGGTGCTATATGGCTACAGGGGTGGAATCATGGCTGACGTTGCTGCCTACAAGGACATAATTACAAGGGTATCATCACTGGTTTACGAAAATCCTGAAATCATGGAACTTGATTTGAATCCAGTTCTGGTCATGGAGAAGGGGAAGGGAGCAAAGGTGGTCGATTTCAGAATCAGGGTTGGAGTGGCCAGCAAGAATATACCATTTGTTGCGAAGAATCTGATAAAGGAATGAATAAACAATTTTAATTTTTTTTAATAATATTAATTAATTTTGTTTCAAGAATTATGAGGAGATGTGACATAATTTTATATAAGCTTTTAAAATATCCAGTGCAAAGGTGAAAGTTAATGGTAACAATGAGAGCTGTTGTCTCCACGAAGGATGGCAAGAGTAAACAGATTGAGATACCAGAAGATAGACAAAACAGTCTATTCGGAAAGAAGATAGGAGATACACTGGACGGCTCTGTTCTTGGCTTCCAGGGAGTAAAGATCAAGATAACTGGCGGGAGTGATAAGGATGGATTCCCTATGCGGCCTGATTTCCCAGGTATGAGAAGAAAGAGGGTGCTACTGACAGGAGGAGTAGGTTTTAAGCCGAAAAGGGAAGGTCTCAGAAAGAAGAAAAATATAAGAGGAAATACAATAAGCAATGATATTTCACAGGTAAATTTTGTAGTCGTCGAAGGAAGTATTGAGGAACCAAAGGGAGAAAATCAATGAAGGTTCCAAGACCACCTGAAGTTAATATAGGTATGGTCGGTCATGTAGACCATGGTAAGAGTACCCTTACAAAATTGATAACAGGGGTTAAGACAGATTATTTTTCAGAAGAGATAAAAAGGGGTATATCAATTAAGCTCGGTTATGCAGATGCTCCCGTTTACAGATGCTATGGGAGTAATGGGCCGAGATACACAAATAACCCATCTGACTGTGAGGAGGGTGCAGAACTTGAAAGGGTTATAAGCTTCGTCGACTCTCCTGGCCATGAGACACTTATGGCAACAATGCTTTCAGGGGCCGCTATCATGGATGGTGCCCCAATAGTCATAGCTGCAAATGAGAAATGCCCGCAGCCACAAACGAGGGAGCATTTGATGGCCCTGAACATACTGGGAATCAAGAATATAGTCATAGTTCAGAATAAAATAGATCTCGTATCAGAGGACAGGGCAGTTGAAAGTTACAATGAAATAAAGGAGTTCATAAAGGGGACGGTAGCAGAGAATGCACCTATAATCCCAATGAGTGCGATTGATTATACCAATCTTGATGCACTTCTTTATGCTATTGAAAAATTCATACCTACCAGGAAATTCAATGTTGACGCAGACCCGATGATGTATGTGGCGAGAAGTTTCGATGTCAATAAACCTGGAACTAAGCCTGAGGATTTACAGGGTGGAGTTGTTGGAGGGTCGATTTTCCAGGGTATATTCAGGGTAGGGGATGCTATTGAAATATCTCCAGGAATAGCCATTGCAAAAGGTGGCAAGAAAGTTTGGAATCCGGTCAACACAGAAATATCATCTATAATTTCAGGAAATTTATCACTTGAAGAGAAGGGTCCGGGAGGGCTTGTAGGATTGGGTACAAAACTCGATCCTTTTGTAACAAAAGGAGACAGTCTTGTGGGAATGATTGTTGGCAAAAGGGGAACATTACCAAAACCTCTATTTTCTCTGAGTCTCAAGGTGAACATACTGGACAAGGTAGTAGGGAGTTCACAGGAAATGAAGGTGGATAAAATATCAAATAAGGAAACACTTCTTCTAAACGTAGCGACTGCAGTTACAGTTGCAACAGTTACCTCAGTAAAGGGAGAAAATGTGGAAGTTGATCTTAAATATCCTGTTATAGCATTACCAGGTCAGAATGTTGCAATTTCTAGAAAAATTATGAACAGGTGGAGATTAATCGGAAGCGGTACTGTTCACTGATATGAGCATTTTAATTTGAGAAAGCATTTTTCACATTCAGGTATCTTTTTGCAAAGATGCTTGGAATGTTCCACAATCAGGGAATGAAATTCCATAAGCATCATGGTGTTGAACATCTGTGATACTGCTGATCTTATCTCATCATAATCTTTAATGTCTAAATTAGATGAAAAATATCTGTTGAAGAGTCTTATAGTATAGGAATCCACCGGAAATGTTCTCTGATTGAATGCATAGAGTGCTATTGAATCTGCTGTTTCCCTTCCTATACCTTTTATTTTCAAAAATTCATCCCTTGCGTTAAAAAAGGAAGGGGAGGCTTCTATTCTTTCTTCATAAAATGAAATAGCGTTTTTCAGGTAATTTATCTTTCTGATGTAAAAACCAGCTTCCTTTATCAACTCCCTGAATTTTTGGTCATCCATTTTTAGCAATTCCTTAATTGGAATATTTATTATACGCTTTACAGCCGTTTCTGCGTTCTTCCAAGTTGTATTCTGTGTCAAAATCGCTCCTTCAATCACTTCTAATGGTTCTCTGGCTGGCCACCAGTATTTGAAACCATAATGATTAGACAACTGCTTAAAAAGAGTATGAAGGGAATCAAAATCAATAAAAAAATTAAAATTAGAACTCATTTATTTTGATGCTGATTGCTGTGGTGGCTTATTTTTAAGGTCAAGCTTGGCCTTCCTTACAGCTTCTGTGAGTTTAGGAACAATCTCGTACGCATCGCCAATCAGCGCAACATCAGAATACTTTATTATCGGCGCGCTTGGGTCTTTATTTATTGCTATAACGTAATCTGACGTTTTCATTCCAGCAACGTGTTGAATTGCTCCTGATATCCCAACAGCTATGAAAAGTTTGGGATGAACTGTTTTTCCAGTTTGCCCGACCTGCCTGTCCCTTGTGATCCAGCCTGCATCAACAGGTGGCCTTGAAGCAGCCACAATACCTCCAAGTTCATTTGCAAGTTCTTCAAGCATCTTGAAGCCCTCTTTCTTGCCAAGACCCATACCTCCTGCGACCACGATGTCAGCAGTGGTTATATCTATCTCTTCCCTGGGAATTATTTTTAGAACCTTTGTGATTACATCTTCTTCCTTTATGCTGCTGGTTAGTCTTTCTATCTCGCCCTGTCTTCCCGGAACCCTGTCTATGGGTTTGAATATGCCTGGTCTTGCACTTGCCATCTGAGGTCTGTGGTTCCTGCAAAGTATATTCGCAAGAATTGCACCACCGAAAGCCGGCCTTCTGGCCTCCAGAAGTCTCTTGGAAGTGTCAATATCTATCTCAGTACAGTCTGCCGTTATACCTGTGTTAACCCTAACAGCTATCCTTGATGCAAGGTCTCTGCCGTTGTGAGTTGCTCCTAGTATGAAATAATTTGGTTTCCTTTCCATTATCAAAGATCCAAGAGTATCTGCATATGGGAAAGTCCTGTAATGCTTGAATACCGGGTTCTTAACAAATATGACCTTATCGACTCCGTACTCTATTGCCTCTTTTGCCATCGATTCGCCAGATTCATCGGCTAGCAGTATACCCACAAGTTTTTCACCTGATTTATCTGAAAGTTTCCTCCCGATACCTGCCATTTCCAAAGCTACTCTTGAAAGCTGTCCATCATTCTGTTCTAGCCAGATCCAGATATCCTTGTAGTTTTCAGGATCCTTAGCAGGAGTTGCACACTTGTTCTTTATCATTTAACTACCCCCTTTTCAACGAGAACCGACACAACCTTGTCCAGTTCCTCTATGCCTGGCTTTACCGGAGTCTTTACAGGATCCGCAACAGTTTTCATATCTTTTACTATTGTTGGAGAACCTTTGAGACCTATGCAGTTGGGGTCCAGATTTAGTTCCTTGTTAGTGACAAGTGTAACCCCCTTCTTATATGCCTCAATTTTCTTCTTCAATGTTGGCTTTCTAGTTACATTTGCATTTAGTGTTATTGTCACTACTGCTGGCTTTCCAATTTTAAGGGTTTCAGTTGCTCCTTCAATATCCCTTTCCACTATGAAGTATGGCTCTTCGTATTCCACCTTATTGACATATGTTGCCTGCTGGTATCCGAGAAATTCCGCTATTCCTGGTCCAACGTGTCCTGTAGAAGAATCCGTGGTTTCTTCACCGCAGAATATTATATCAAAACCACCGAGGTAATCAGCAGTGGAAGCAAGTGTGAATGATGTTGGCCATGTATCTGCACCTGCAAAGAATCTATCAGTCACAAGTATCCCCTTATCTGCTCCCCTACCCATACATTCTAAGAGTGCAACATCTGCCATAGGTGGGCCCATTGTAATTACGGTTATCTCTCCTCCATTCTTGTCCTTCAACAGTAAGGCTGCTTCGAGTGCGTTCAAGTCAGGTGGGTTCACAACATTTCTTGCCTGGCTCCTGTTTAATGTTTTAGTTACTGGGTCTATGGTAATATCCTGACTGTCAGGAACTTGTTTTATCATAACTGCCATCTTTAGCATTTTCATCACCCGAATTTGTAAACTACACCCTTCCCAGCCTTCGGATAATGCCAGGTAACAGATCCCTGGTCACACGCCACTGAACATGTCCCACACTCCACACAGTCCTCATAGTTAAACATAAGCTTCCCGTTTTGCAGTGTGTAGCATTGTGCAGGGCAGGCCATTACGCAGAAATGGTGCGGGCATTTCTCACATATTGCTTCATCAACAGTTATGTGAGCGTATTCCTTATCAACATCATATTTAATGGTTCCAAGTCTTTCCTTTATATCCATCATATTTACATCCTCCTGTAGATGTTATAGAAATCAGTAAGTGTTTTCACCTTACTCATATTCATTTTTCCTGCAGCTTCACTCAATATATCCCTGACCTTCTTCTTTGGCTGGCCTCTCTCCCATAGAGTTTCAAGTAAGATTCCCTCCAAAAGCTGTGGATATATGGTATACATCTTTGGGTTTCCTGTAACCTTTCTTATGTCTTTGAAGGTTTTCAGATCTTTCAGCACGTATGTGTTGTTCAATTTCTTCTCATATTCAGAAAGTGCTTTAGCTGAATAATCATTCATTGATTTAGCCATGACAGCTGTTTCACCTGCCATTATTCCAGAGAGAATTGCATAGTTCATTCCCTGAAGGACAAGTCCATTGGAGAATGCAAATCCTGCAGCGTCTCCTAGTATCATGTACCCATTTCCATAGAGTTGAGGAACACTCTCTAATCCTCCTTCTGGGATAAGATGGGCACCATACTCTGCAACAGTCCCTCCCTCTATGAGCGGTGCAATTGACGGATGTTCCTTGAATATTTCAATAAGATCATAGGTATGTGTAACTCCATTCTTTCTAAGCTCTTCCATAGGTGAAACAATTCCAAGGGAAATGCTGTCCTTATTAGTGTAAAAGAAAGCTCCTATATTCAGATCGCCCAGATTCCCAAGTATGTATTCAGAGGCCATTCCAGAGCCTTCGCTCAGATTGAATCTGTCTTCTATTTTCTGGGGGCTGAGCTTGATTATCTCCTTGACACCAACAGATAACTCTCTATCCTGCAGGGGTTTCCTTAATCCTGCTTCTATTGAAAGTCTTGGATTAACTCCCTCAGCTAAAAGTACCATATTAGCAGTAATTGTATCTCCTGACTCCTGAACACCTATGACCGTCCTGTCCTTAATCGCTAGGGAATCTACTGTTATACCAGGTATCACCAGTGCACCAGCTTCCTTTGCCTTCTTGGCCATCCATGGATCAAATTTGGCCCTGAGAACAGTATGACCAACTTTGTTTTCATCGAAGAACCTTGTTTTAAAATCTATGGTGATAGAAGATTTTTCCGTGAGGAATCCTATTTTTTTATTATCTATGAACCTTTCTAATGGTGCCTCAGACTGCCATTTAGGTAGAATTTGAGATAGATCGTTTCCCCAGAGCACTCCACCCGAAAGGTTTTTGGCACCAGGTGGGTCAGCTCTGTCAACCAGTAGAACATTTAGACCTTTACTAGCCATGGTAATCGCAGCGGCAGATCCCGCATTACCGGCTCCAACCACAATCGCATCATAATCTGGCATTCGGGGTTAATTGATTCTGAGTTAATTATGTTTTCTTATATATAAGAACAAAATGTTGCAGTTAAAAGACCAATTTTTTAGAGAATAATCAGAAATTAGGCTCAGCACGCGCAAAGATTTATTAGGTTATATTTATACGTCATTTAAGCCACCGTAGCTCAGCCTGGTACGAGCGCGTGCTTGGTAAGCACGAGGTCGCGGGTCCAAATCCCGTCGGTGGCTCTGATACGTCTCTCTCTTCATAAAATGAAAAATTAGGTTGTAATATTAATCAGGTGTCTCAAATAAGTATGTAAAATCACCGTTTTCATCTTTCTTAGTTTTTAGCACTATCCGCATCCCTATTTTTATTTTGGAAATATCATCAATATTCAGCCATGAAAGAACCCTGACACCAGACTCAAGCAAACCTATTGCAACGATATACCTT
>CAZIOW010000036.1:0-11118 GCA_964541025.1 uncultured Thermoplasmatales archaeon | reverse complement strand
CGGGGTCTTCGACTCCCGAAGCCGAAAGGATGGACCAGTCTACCCCACAAGCCCCTTTGGATAAATAACGCAGAATTTAAAAACCTTTACCTGATATTGTGATGTGAATGATAGCAGGATGAGCGTCCAGGATTTCGAGTTCAACATTTCAGG
Organism: uncultured Thermoplasmatales archaeon; assembly: GCA_964541025.1. Classification (GTDB taxonomy): domain Archaea; phylum Thermoplasmatota; class Thermoplasmata; order Thermoplasmatales; genus JAGDXO01. The sequence goes on along the minus strand of CAZIOW010000036.1, from coordinate 10,965 downwards.
AGAAATTGTGATGTCGGATGATCCTGGAAAGACTATGAAGAAATGGAGGGAGGAATTTTCGCTGACGCAGAAGGATCTGGCCGATAGATTGAAAATCAATACCTCTGTCATAAGTGATTATGAAACCGGCAGGAGAAAATCTCCAGGAGCCCAGTTTATCAGGGCTATGGTCAAGGCAATGATAGATATAGATATGGAAAGGGGAAGCCCTATAATTTTAAGATATTCGCTGGGCACGGAAAAGAATGTAATAATTGATATCAAGGAATTCTTCTACGACATTCCCATTGAAAAATTTGTCAGGATGATTGATGGTGTTCTTGTCTCAAAGATAGACGTGAAGAGAAATATAAGGGGGTATACAATACTTGACTCCCTTAATGCCATACTGGAGCTGACATCATTTGATTATTTCAAGGTTTACGGATGGACATCCGAGAGAGCACTTTTTTTTACGAATGTGGAATTTGGAAGGTCTCCGATGATAGCTGTGAGAGTTCATCCCCTGAAGCCAGCGATGGTCGTATACATAAAGCCAAAGAGGGTGGATGAACTTGCAATAAAAATTTCTGAGCTGGAAAAGGTTCCTCTTGTTTCCACTGAGCTAAGTCCCTTAGAAATAAAGGAGAGATTGAAATCCCTCTAGGAAAACAGTTTGTCCAGATACCAGTCCAATGAGAAATTTATAAAGTCCTGGTAATTCTGACCGTTTCCAATAAAGATTATAGGCTTCTTCATTTCTGCAAGTAATGTCAGTATGCTCCCCCCCTTTGCATCTGCATCAATTTTGGTGAGTATAAAGCCATTTACTCCAACGGCTTCATCAAACATTCTGGCCTGATTTATGGTATCGTTTCCTGAAAGTGCATCGAGTGTGAGTATTATTAAATCAGGACTGGCAACTCTCTTTATTTTTTTCATCTCCTCGAGGAGATTCTTGTTGTTCTGCATCCTCCCCGCTGTATCTATTATCACCACTGATTTCTTGAATCTGGATGCGTGCTTTATTGCATCGAATGCAACCGCTGCAGGATCTCCCCCAGCATTGTGCTTTATGACCTTGATTCCGAGGTTATCCCCGTGAAGTGATATCTGTTCTATCGCTCCTGCCCTGAATGTATCCGATGCCGCTATTACCACATAAAAACCATTTCTCTTGAATAGATCAGCCAATTTGGCTGCTGAAGTTGTCTTGCCAGTTCCATTCATACCCACCAGCATTATTACATATGGAGATTTTGATTCCGCCATTTCAATTATATTAAAAGCTGGCACTGTAGCTATTTCCCTTATGGTTGATTTCACAGCCTCCCTCAGGACCTCATCCCTGCTCTCGCCTATCCTTATTCTCTTCCCATTCAATTTATCATATAATAGAGTGCCTATTTTCTCAGAAACAGGCAGTGAAACATCCGCTTCAAGAAGGGAGATCTTCAGATCCCCTGTATATTCTTTGAGATTTCCTATTGGCTTTCCTATTCCTGTGGTCAGGCTATCATTTATTTCCTTTGGAATATCCTTCTTTCCAAAACCAAGCTTTTCCTTCAGTTTCTCAAACATTCTTTCACTTTTGATACATTCTGTTCAGATAATCATCAAGCTGCAGGTATCTTCTCTGTATTTCTTCCTCAGATTTCCTTGCGTTTTCTATGGCTCCAGTTATTTCCTGCCTCCTGTCTTCCATAATCTTCATTGCTTCCTCTACAGATGTTTTCTTGAAAGCGCCGCTACCGATATCAACAAGGACCCTGTCCTTATTTTTCAGAATTCCCTCCACATAAATTCCCCTTCCTATCGGAATAAGAGAATCACCCTCCACCTTTCCTATATTCCTAAGGAAATTCAGGCTGCTGAGTATTTCCTGCAGAATAACGGATAGTGATTGCTCCTGGTCCTGCACTTCTTCCAGCTGCTGCTTGAGTATTTCCATCGAATAAACTATCTGGTTAATTTTATCATCCTGTGTCATTTCAATTCTCTCCGAATTTCTTCTTTGAATTTATAAGTGACTCTATGGCCGGCATTGGTTCGCCTGCCAGATAACTGATAAGAGCTCCACCGCCGGTTGAGAGATGGTCTATTTTATTTGCAAGCCCCATCTTTTCCAGAGCAGCATTGGTATGCCCTCCCCCCGCTATCTTATAAGCTGATGAATCGGCTATAGCACTGAATATCTCCCTTGTGCCAGTTGCAAAATCATTCAACTCAAAAACTCCCATGGGGCCATTCAGTACTATGGCGTTTGACCTTTTCAATAGAGAGGCATAAGTTGCTATTGTATCTATTCCTATATCCATTGCAGCTATATCCTTTCGGAAGTTCTCCTTCTTGAAATATACGGGTTTTGAATTTTCTGATCCTATGAAGTCAGATGGCATCATGACCTTTTCACCGTATTTATTCAATATTTCAGCTGAATGTTCAACCATTTTATCCATTTCAGGAATTTCCTTTAGCATTACGTCCATATTCTTCTGGCCAAGGTCAATTCCTGAAGCCATAAGAAATATATGTCCCACCAGTCCGCCTGTTAAAACGTAGTCAAGTTTATCATCATTCAGCATCCTTTTGATAATTTTTATGGAATCATCCGCCTTTGCCCCTCCAAAAACACCCACCCTGGGTTCCTGCTTCATCCCAAAGAATGTCTCAATACCCATTATCTCCCTCTCCATCAACCTTCCGGCAATATTAGGGATCACCTCTGTGAATCCTATGAGAGTGACGTTTGGTCTGTGTGCTGCTGCAAATGCATCATTGACAAAATAGTCCATGTGCCTTGAAAGATTCCTGACTATGTGCGTTTGTTTTATAACATCCATCTTCTCTTCAGCTAGAACAACTTCCTCTGAATAGAACCTTGTATTTTCAAGCAGCAAAACATCCCCATAATTAGCTCTCTCTATTTCCTCCAAGGTTGTATCATCAAAAAGACCAGGAATGAATTTCACCTTTCTTTTAAGTAAACCTGAAAGATGTTCGGCATGAATTTTCAGGCTTGTGAAATCCCTCTTGCCCGGCCTGCTCTGATGGGCGAGTATAACAAGCTTTGAATTTCTCAGTTCGTTTATTGTTTCCATATGCGCTTTGAATCTTGAATCATCAAGAATTGTACTTGTCTTAGGGTCCACAGGCGAGTTTATATCAACCCTCAAGAAGACGGTCTTTCCTCTGGTATCAAAATCATCCAGAGTAAAAAAGGGAAGGTCTTTCATCATTACCTGATTTTTTACTCTATTAAATTAATTTCCATTGAACCTCTCACCGGTTTCCCGTTCACAAATACTTCCTCTATTATATCTTCCCCGAATATGTATCCCATTTTCTTATAGGATGATTTCATTACTATGAAATTTGCATCCTTGTTTTCATGTATTGTTCCAACCTCAGATTCCATTCCAAGTGAATATGCCGAATTTATTGTAGCCATATTAAGAAGATTTTCAATGGTGAATGGGGATGATTGACGGGCCAGCCCTATGATGAGTGGCAGAGAAAGATTGTATGAGTTTGGAGATAAATCTGAACCCATGCCTATGATTTTATCGTATTTCATGAATTCTCCGAATATTCCTGTGTCCTTTTTAAGAGTCAAGGATGTGAATGGAAGAAAGTTTATAATCCCTCTAACTTTTTCTATCTCTTCAATTCTTGTTTCAAGCATATGGTCATATGATCTTATATCCAGGTTGCTCAGCAAATCAATTCCATTCAGGTTCTTTATTTCATTTATATGAACTCTTCCCGGTATTCCTTTGTCATTGGCATAAATGAAAACATCCCTTGCAAATTCAGGGCTGAAAGCACCATCGTCCAGAAATACATCCACATAATCTATCCTGTTTTTAAATAAGTCAATCATCCCTTTGAAAACTGGAATGAAATCATTTTCCTTCATATCCTGAGGTGGAACGTGAGCGAGCAATGTTTTCTTTATTTTGATGCCGCAATCCTTCTCGATTCTTTCCATCACGGCAAGCATCTTTCCTTCGCTTTCAGGTGTAAGTCCATAACCAGTTTTCGCTTCTAGGACTGTTGTTCCATTTGTCATCATTGTTTCTATTCTTGCCCTCGATTGCCTGTACAGTTCATCAATACTGCACCTGTTTGTTTCCCTGACTGTCCTGTATATTCCACCACCTGCCTTCAGGACGCCCTCGTAACCCAGCCTCTTCCTCATATCTATTTCATCTTCCCTCATCCCGCAGAAAACAGGATGTGAATGTGAATCAACAAAGCCTGGTATCAGCCAGTATCTGGGTTCAGAATTGCTCCTGCTCTTCCTGATTTTTTTTATAATGCCTCCTTCTATGAATATATCAACCCCCTTCAGAGTATCCATTCTTTCGAGCTCTTTCCCTCTTAAAAAGGGTTTATTGGGGGGTGTAGCAATGTTTACGTTTTCAAGTAGCATCAGTTTCCTTTCTTGCTGAGGTCCTGGTATGCAGAATTTGCTGCAATTGCTCCATCTGATGCAGCCACTATTATCTGGGCAAATGATCCAGCAACATCTCCTGCTGCATATACGAATTCCACATTAGTTCTCCCGTTTCTGTCAATATCTATGAAACCCTTTTCATTTGTCTTCACGCCCAGAGTCTTTGCAACCTCTGATTGAGGCATGAGCCCCACATAAATGAAGACACCATCAAATTCTTCTTCCATTATATTATCGTTTCCACGGTCTTTGAATGTAACTGATTTAAGTGATCTGCCATCGCCTTTTATCTCCATGACCTGCACATTCTTTCTGTACTCTATACCCATTGACTGTATCTGTTTTACATACGCATCTTCGCACATGAATTTTGGCATAAATTCAAATATCTTGACTTCCTTCGCAAGATTTTTGAGATATATTGCGGCTATTGCTCCTGAGTTTCCTCCTCCTATCACCAGAACCTTCTTGTTCTTGAACAGGTAACCGTCGCATGTTACGCAGTAAGAAAGCCCTTTGCCATAATATTCATTCTCTCCTTTGACACCAAGGTGCTTGTGTTTTGTCCCTGTGGCAAATAGAATGGATTTTGCAGTGAATTTCCCTTTCTCAGTTGTAAGGATGAAATTTCCTTCCTTCTTTATGGATAAAACCTTGCAGTTATCTATTATCTTTGTGTAATTTCTGGCATGCTCAACCATGTTATTTGCAAGTTCCGTTCCCCTGATTGCAGTGTATCCAAGATAATTTTCAACAAGGGGTGCTTCCGCTGTCAGTCCACCTGGAGAACTTCCATCTATTATTATAGCAGATAAACCTGATCTTACAGCATAAATGGCGGCTGAAAGGCCAGCGGCCCCAGCCCCTATGATTATCAAGTCGAAGTCTCTCTTCTCTATTTTCTCTTCTTCTCCGATTATAAGGTCCATTTCTCAACACCTTACATCGGGGGCATTCCTCCGCCCATGCCACCCATTCCTCCCATACCGCCCATTCCGCCTTCCTGGCCCGGTGCCTGACCCTCTGACTTAGACTTCTTTGAGGAGATAACATCATCAATCCTCAGTATCATGGTCGCAACTTCTGTGGCGCTCTCTATGGCATGTTTCTTCACTCTCACAGGCTCAATAACATTCTTCTTCAGCATATCGCCTGTTTTCCCTTCAAGTGCATCAACACCGTAGGACTTGTTTCCCTTCTGGTGTTCAGCTCTAAGGGAGAGCAGAGTGTCTATTGGATCCATACCCGCATTCTCAGAAAGTGTCCTTGGGATTATTTCAAGAGAGTTGGCAAATGATTCGATGGCCAGCTGCTCCCTTCCGCCTATGGTTGGTGCATATTTCCTCAGTTCCAGAGCTATTTCAGATTCAATCGCCCCGCCTCCGACGACTATTGCTCCATCCTCTATGGCCACTCCAACAACCTTAAGTGCATCGTGGAGTGCCCTTTCAACCTCATCTATTGTATGTTGTGTTCCCCCTCTGATGAGAATGGAAACTGCCTTCGGGAATTTGCAACCCATGATGAATGTGAGCCTGTCGTCCCCTATCTTCCTCTCCTCGACCTTTGCGGCAAATCCGAGGTCATTGGATGAGAGGTCATCAAGATTTGTAACTATCTTGGCTCCTGTGGCCTTAGCGATTTTCTCCATGTCACTCTTCTTTACCCTTCTCACACCATATATTCCTTCCTTGGCAAGGAAATGCTGTGCAAGATCGTCTATTCCTTTCTGGCTCAGTACCACATTGGCTCCTGCCTTCTTGATCTTCTCAACCATTGATTTCAATGTTTCCTCTTCCTGATCGAGGAAAGCCTGAATCTTTGATGGATCTGATATCTGTACCTTGGCATCTATCTCCGTTTTCTTTATTTCTAGACCTGAATCTATAAGCGCTATCTTTGCGTTCTTCACTTCACTGGGCATTCTGGCATGAACCTTTTCCTTATCTATTACAACTCCATCTATCAGTTCTGTATCTGTAATGCCGCCGCCATATTTTTTCTGGACAAGTATGTTGTCAACGTCCACTACCTTCTTCCCGTCCCTGTCCTCAACTATGGAATTGACTGCTTTAACAGCTATTTCTGCCAGGAAATCAGTGACCCCACCAACATTCTTTCCTGTCATTGCAGTCATTGCCACATTCTTCAGAGCCTTCTCATCTATATTCTTCATGGATATGCTTGACAATATCTCTGTTGCCTTGGTTGATGCAAGCTTGTATCCATTTGCAATGACCGTAGGGTGGACATTCTGGTCCAGAAGTAATTCCGCCTGTTTGAGCAGTTCGCCTGCTATGACCACTGCACTTGTCGTCCCGTCCCCTACTTCCTGATCCTGACCCTTAGCTATTTCCACAATCATCTTTGCTGTTGGATGATCCACATCCATCTGTTTCATTATTGTTGCCCCATCATTTGAAATTGTTATATCACCCAAAGAATCAACAAGCATCTTGTCCATTCCCTTTGGACCCAATGTTGTTTTAATTGTATCTGCAATGGCCTTTGCGGCCTCTATATTATTTCTCTGAGCATCCTTTCCGGATTCTCTGGACGTTCCCTCTTTCAACACAAGAATAGGAATTTGACCTGATAACATTTTGTTTCACCCTAAAACGTTAATTCGTTCTTCTATATAAATATTACATTTTTAATGCAACAAAATAATTACGCATAACACTATTAAAATATGAAAAAACTTAAAGTTTTAATCCTCCAAATTATAACAGTCAAATGAGAACCTATCCGTGCAAGAAAGAAATTTCAAATGATATTGTAAGGGAGAAAATGCAGGCTATTTTCGGGAATGTTAAAGAGGAATCAGGGAAATTTGTGTCCACCTATCCTCCTCTTGACAGGATTGAGGTATCAATCACGGGAAAAAAGGAAATAGTGGTGGAAACTGTTTCAGGAAACAATGGGGACCCAGGAATGGCCGTGAATGTATTCAACAAATTTTTGGAAGAAACAACGGGCTACAATGCAAAGGAAAGGAAAAAGATGGCGATGAAATTATGAGTCTGGAAACTATATTCAATCCCAAATCAATCTGCATAATTGGAGCGTCCAGGGATAGGGGAAAGGTAGGAAATGTCATACTGCAGAATGTATCAAGGGAATTCAAGGGGAAAATTTATCTTATACACCCTGTCGCACAGGATATAAATGGAATCAAATGTTTCAGAAGTGTCCAGGAGCTGCCTGAATCACCAGATATAGCGGTTATCTCTTTACCGCCTGAGAAAACAATAGAATCGCTAGAAGAACTTGGGAAAAAGGGATGCAAGATATCCATCCCTGTTTCTGGGGGTTTTGGAGAGCAAGGAGAAAAGGGGAAGCAGCTAGAGAGGAAAATCAAGGAAATATGCAGCAGATATGGAATGAGGGTGATTGGCCCGAACACAGTAGGTGTTATAGTCCCCAGGGTAGGTTTGAATACTGCTCTGACGGAAATAGATAAAACCACATTTCCCAAGGATGGAAAGGTAAGCTTCATATCACAGAGCGGTGCCCTTGGTCTTCTGTCAATGGATGCTGCTTCCGACATTGGAATGGGATTTTCATCATTTATAAGTCTTGGAAATGAGGCAGATGTGACTGAAAACGATGCGTATAATATTGTGGCAAAGGATAACCGAACAAGATCAATAGCACTGTATCTTGAGAAGATCAGTGATACAGAGGAATTCCTTCAGAAAAGCAGAGAAATATCAAAAACAAAGGGAATAGTCCTTATGAAAGGAGGGCAGAGTGAGGCTGGAAACAGGGCAACGAGCTTACACACAGGTTCCCTCTTCAGATCGAATTTTTCCCTCAGAGGTATTTTCAACCAGCACGGAATAATACAGGCTTTTAATGAGACCCAGCTGCTGGATTATGCACTGGCTCTGGCATACGGAAAGCCAGTTATGAGGGAAAGAATTGCAATCATAACATCTGCTGGAGGGGTAGGTGTAGTTTCATCTGACCTTCTTGAAAATAAGGGATTCAAGGTCTCTAGGCCTTCAAGCGACCTTGAGGAAAGGCTCAGGAAGATAATATCGCCTATTGCCTCTCCGTTGAACCCGATTGATATGACAGCTGAAGCCACGGATAATCAGTATGAAAGGATACTTTATGAAATAGAATCATCGGGTGAATATGACTCTGTAATAGTCTTTGCGCTATTCCAGACTGCCGGAGTCACTGAGGGGTTGATAGATATTCTCAGCAACTACAATGAAAATGGCAAGATGCCATTTGTTGTTGGTGTTCTTGGGGGCGAATATACAAAGAATATGGTGAGAAAAATGCTCTATTTAGGAATTCCAACATTCCCAAGCATTGAAAGGGCAATTGATGGCGTATGGGCACTCCGTGAAAGGGGTAAATTTGTAAGGAGGTTTCAAAAATGACAGTGGTGCCAGAGTTTGAATTCAAGAAAAGGATAAGGGATTTAGGATTTTCATTGCCAAGGGGCTTTATGGTGAATAATTCAGAAGATTATCATGGAAATTTTCCAGCTGTGGCCAAAATAAGTTCTGAAAAGATTACACATAAGAGTGAAATAGGGGCGGTAATAGTTGATATAAAAGGCCTTGACGAGTTGAAAGAATCCATTAATACTCTTAAAACAAAATTTCCAGGAGAACCAATTTATGTCGAAGAGATGGCTAGGAGAGGGATAGAAGTTATAATAGGTCTTCTGAATGATGAAAAATTTGGAAAATTGATACTCCTCGGTATTGGAGGATTCTATTCAGAACTGATAAAGGATGTTACTTTCAAGAAACTTCCTCTTGATAGAGAAGATGCTATTGACATGATAAATGAGCTCAGATACAGGAGCATATTTTCAGGCTACCGTGGCCTGAAAACATCAGAGGATATAGTGGTGAATCTCCTTTTGAAAATATCAGAGACGTGGGAGGGGGAGAGCTTCCAGCAGATAGATTTCAATCCTGTGTTCCTTTATAGTGATTCATATTTAATAGTGGATGCCAAAATGATAGTTTAGACATACACAAAATTTTTAATGTCGATACTCTCTTTAAAATTATGGCATATGATATTTCGGAGATTGTGAAGCTGGCGGATAAGAATGATCTGAAGCATTTTTATTTTCAGTTCAGTGATATCAGGGGTACGGTAAAATCCGTGATGATACCACGAAACAGACTGGAGAGGGTGCTGGAAGAGGGAGTTCTTTTTGACGGTTCTTCAGTGTTAGGCTATGCTGCGATTGAGGAAAGTGACATGAGGGCATTCCCTGATTACGATTCATTTGAAATTCTCCCCTGGACAATGGATGGAGGAAAGTCTGCAAGATTTGTATGCTCAGTATACACTCCTGATGGTGAACCATTCCTAGGTGATCCAAGGTTCGCGCTGAAAAGGCAACTGGAAAGAGTGCACAAGCTTGGACTGGATTTCTTTGTCGGTCCAGAATTTGAATTCTTTCTCTTAGAGCAAAGAGATGGGAAATATGTTCCCCACGATTCGGCAGGATACTTTGACTTTGGTCCGCTTGATAAGGGGGAACTTGTAAAAAAAGAAATAGTGAATCATCTGAACACACTTGGATATGACCCTGAGGCAGCTCACCATGAAGTTTCCCCAGGGCAGCACGAAATTGATCTGAGATTTGCACAGGCCCTCAAGATGGCTGATAGAATAATAACAATGAAAACTGCCATTAAAACAGTGGCATCAAAATATGGTCTCTATGCTACATTCATGCCAAAGCCTTTCTTTGGAATAAACGGTACAGGTATGCACGTTCACCAGAGCATAATGGATGTCAAGGGTGAAGACAACAAGTTCTGGGATGCAAGCGATAAGTATGGACTCTCGGATTTTGCTTACCACTATCTCGCTGGAATACTCCATCACGCAATTGAAATGTCATCAATAATAGCATCCTGGGTAAATTCCTATAAGAGACTGGTTCCAGGATATGAGGCCCCAGTGTACATTTCATGGGCAAATAGAAACAGGTCTGCACTTGTCAGAGTTCCCGCGGGCGTAGGTCTTAAGAAAAGATTTGAGTTCAGAGCACCTGATTCAGCCGGAAATCCTTATCTTCAGTTTGCTTCACTTTTATCTGCAGGTCTGGATGGGATTGAGAAGAAGATGGAACCGCCAGATCCTGTTGAACAGGATATTTTCCACATGAAACCTGAGGAGAGACTGAAAAATGGCATAGACTCTCTTCCTGAATCTCTTGGTGAGGCACTTCATCATCTCAGAAACAGCAAATTCATGAAGGAAACTCTCGGGGAGCATATTTACAATAATTTCATATATATCAAACAGAAAGAATGGGATGAATTCAGGTCATATGTCACTGACTGGGAAATAAACAAGCTACTTCCAATCCTTTGAATTTTTTATATCATTTTATTTTATTCTTCATAATTCGGTTTATTGCAAACAGTAATGTTAATTAATGACTAAATTTTAACGAATGAGGGCTCGTGGTCTAGAGGTTATGACGTCGCCCTTACAAGGCGGAGACCGTCGGTTCGAATCCGGCCGGGCCCATT
>CAZIOW010000035.1:0-11962 GCA_964541025.1 uncultured Thermoplasmatales archaeon | reverse complement strand
GGAAAAATTCTTGCAGAGAAAAAGCATTTTTTCTGATTTTTTAAGGGATTTATTTAGTATCAGGCAAATAGGAACCATTGACTATGAAAGATATATTGATACAGGTAATACTGTTACTTTATTAGTTTTAGGGAAAATATTAGAAAAACAAGAAAGGGAGAAAATAAGGAACCTTATAAAGGCCAGAAAAAATATTGATGTTTCACATTTGCTGTAATGAATTGTTTCTCTAACAAGAATCCTTATGATTAGGAATTATTTGATACTATTATAACTCTGAAGAGGAATGAATATATTTAGGATATTTTTTTAAACTTCTAATGTATACAGTATGAAAGGCGAAACCATGAAAAAGGATCTAAATCTAATGGTGGCAGGGCCTCAAGGTAGCGGTATAAATTTTACATCCGATACCTTTGCTAAGGTCATGAGCAGACAGGGATTTCACGTTTTTACGAATGCTGAACTTTTTTCAACTATAAAGGGGGAGCATTCATATTTCAGAGTCAGAGTAAGTGACTCAGAAATCTCAAGCTATTCGAAGAGAGTTGATATTTTAATACCCCTAGACTCCAAAAGCATCATATTGCATAAGGATGAAGTCTCTGAGAATGGAGTGATACTATCTGAAGATAAGATTGAAGACAGCAGGTATGAAGCTTTACAATACAGGGACATATTGCAGAAGGTTGCAACGAAATTCAATAAGAATCTATCAGAACTTAATGTTATGAAGAATACAATTGCACTGGCCGCTGCAGTAAAAATGGCTGGAATAGGTTCAAATGAGCTTAAAAATGTAATCTCAGAAAATTTCGCAACAAGGAAAAATATTGCAGAAATGAATAATGCAGTGGTAGACGAAGTTTACGCCTCATTTAACAGCAAGAAATTCTTCAATCTTCCAAAGGTTGCCAAGTCAAAGAGAATGCTTATTAATTCAGCTGAAGCAGTAGGCATGGGCAAGGTTATTTCTGGTCTAAAGTTTCAGTCTTACTATCCTATAACTCCAGCAAGCGATGAATCCAACTATCTGGAGAGTATTATGGATAAATATGGGTTTGTAGTGGAGCAAACTGAGGATGAGATAGCCGCAATAAACATGGCCATAGCAGCAGCTAATACTGGTTTAAGATCCGCTACCAGCACATCAGGTCCAGGTTTTGATTTAATGGTAGAGGCATTATCATATGCTGGAATGACAGAAACTCCAGTTGTCATATTCTATTATCAAAGGGCAGGTCCATCCACTGGAATGCCCACAAGACACGAACAGGGTGATATAAAATTTGCATTGACAGCAGGACACGGTGAATTCCCGAGAGTTGTTATAGCTCCCGGAGATCACACAGAATCATTTTATGACACAGTGGAATCTTTTAATATAGCTGAGCATTACCAGCTTCCTGTAATCGTTTTGCTTGATAAATCGATGGCAATGAGCAATACAACTACGGAGGTATTCGATACATCCAAGGTAAGGATAGACAGAGGTAAGCTTGTCCTGCAGGATACATCCAATTATCTTAGATACAAGCTGACTGATGATGGAATTTCTCCAAGGTCAGTTCCTGGCATAAAGGGCGGTATCATAACTGTAGCAGGAGATGAACACGAAGAGGATGGCCATATTTTCTCAGAGGATCCAGATAATAGAATCACAATGATGAATAAAAGGATGAACAAGATGAATCTTGTTATGAAAGAGACGTCAGATGATCTCAAGGTCAAATTCTATGGCAAAGAAAACAATGAAAAAATTATAGTTTCTTGGGGATCTCCAAAGGGAGCCATTTTAGATGCCCTTGAATATTATCCAGATATATCATTCCTTCAGATAAGGATGATGGAGCCATTCCCATCAGAAATTGTTTCTAAGTATCTCAAAGGGAAATATATAATTGATGTGGAACAGAATTACAGTGGCCAGCTAGCTGATATTATAAGAGAGAAAACTGGCATAGAGGTAAACTCAAGAATACTGAAATTCAATGGTAGGCCAATGGCCTATGAGGAGCTGGTGGACGGAATTAAGGAAGCTTTAAAAAATAAAAAGGTGGTGTTGACATATGCATAATACTTACAAGACAAATGTTGAAATAGACTGGTGTCCAGGATGTGGTGATTTTGGTATATTGAATGCTTTAACACTTGCGTTGCAGGAGCTGAAGATACCTAACGAAAATGTGGTTCTTACTGGGGGCATTGGTTGCAGTTCCAAGATTCCTCATTATGTAAATGTAAATGCGCTCCACACCCTTCACGGAAGGTCTCTGGCCCAGGGTGAGGCAGTTAAGATTGCAAATCCACATCTAGAAGTGATTTCAGCGTCTGGAGATGGCGACGCGCTAGGTATAGGGATGGCACATCTTGTAGCTGCAGGTAGAAGAAACATAGATATGACATATCTCATATTTGATAATGGGGTATATGGTCTTACCAAAGGGCAGGCTTCACCAACTTTACCATACGGTGAAAATATCAAAAGCATTGAGACGGAAAATATAAAATTCCCAGTAAATCCGTTATTTGTTGCAATGGCAAGCGGATACACTTTCGTAGCAAGGTCCTATGCATATAATATAAAACATTTAAAAGATACAATGGTGAGGGCAGTAAAACATAAAGGAATGGCAATGATAGACATAATGCAGCCTTGTGTTACTTACAATAACATTAACACAAAGGAATTTTATGATAAAAGGCTCTATGATATAGAAGCTGCAGGATGGAACCCAGTTGCAAAATCCGAGCAGGAGTATGAAACAAAAGTATCACAGGCTGTTCTTAAATCAATGGAATGGGGTGATAAGATACCAATGGGCGTATTCATACAGTATGAAAAAGAAACATATGCGCAGAGGCTTTCCAAGCTCATAAATGGCTATGAAGAAAGAAACATGGTGATGGAGCCAATCCACAAAGATGGAAAACCAGTAAATGACATATCCGAAATTATGGAGTCATTTATTTGATTTTTTTATTTTTTTAACAGTTACATAAAATACTATAAATGATATTAGAAAAGATAGAAGATTTACAATTTTATTAAGAAAAAGAAAAACTGCAAGCGATAATAGGACAGTACCATAGAAACTGGCATCAGCATCATGCTCATAAAATAATTTCCTGGAAGCAAATGGTACCACAAAGGCAATCCCTATAACCAGCAATTCAAAAATTATTGCTTCCACCCTGACAAAGAAAATTATGATAAACAGGCCTATAGAAACTACAATCCCAGTATATGGTATTGTTTTATCATAAAGAGTATCCTGAAGGAAGACTATCAGGGAAATGGGCAAAATTACAATCAGCGATATTTTTAACATCGAATAAAAGTTGGTATTTAATACACCATCTATGTACCCCAAAGGTAAAGCAATTAAAGATACTATAAGAAAGAATGAAACAAGATACGATACAAATGTATCGCTCTTTGTGGAAAGAAAGTAGGCTAATAAAAACAAAATAGAGAGAAAAATCAAATAGTATGTGTAATGCGAGAATATTGAAAAATTTAAAAAGTAATATAGCAGAATAATTGTTGAAAAAGAAATATAGGATGATAAATTCCCCCTTTTCAAGAAAATCCTTGAAGGTATTATGAGCACTGATACTACAAGCATCAATAATATATAGTTAAAAGGTAAAGATGCAATGTACCCTATTCTCTCCCGCCAAACTAACAACAGAATATATGGAATTGATGATACAAGGGTCCCGTAGTTCGAAAACATTATCGAAACGGCCTCAAGTACAAGTAAAGCAATGTAGATGTAAAAATAATATTGAGAATACAAGTCCAGCTTCATTATTACATATAAGGATAATAGCATAACCACAAATAATACTGGGCCCGAGTCTGCAATTCTTTGTTTATCCATAATAATAGCGGGGAGTGGATTTGAACCACCGGTCTACGGGTTATGAGCCCGTCGGGATTTCCTGGCTACCCCACCCCGCTGTGTTATTGAAATAGCAAGTCAATATATATGCTTTTATGCTAAATCACAATATAAGAAATGCTTTAATCAATATATATTAAATTATAATTAAAGATGATTTATTTTAAAGTATTCCATATGAAATTTTGGCAGCCAGAAGAGAATTAATGAGTCACTAAAGCAAAATTACAGGGAAATCTAGAAGAAATGTTTAATAGGAAACAAAAAATTGGAATTTAGGGAGTAAAATGCAAAGAAACTTTATGCTCGATAAGGAAGTAATCTATTCATATGATGCTGGCGAGGATCTTTATTTCCTGAAGGGGTTTGAGGAATCAATATCTATCTATTACAGAGAATATGAGACATCCAACCAGGTAGGTTCAATCATAAAAGAAGACCCAGATTATCAATCTGTCAAATTTCAATTGAAGAAGAACGCCATCAATTTCAATGAAGAAAAATTTGGTATATGGTTCTCATTTAAACCTAAGGTGCTAAATATGAAATCATTGCAGGAAAACAACAAATTTCCTGCTCTTGATAAGATTGAGTTTGGCTCATTTGCACCGTTCAATCTTTACTGGAAAGGTAGGATCTATAGACTATTCTACTTCTCTTCTAAATCAGAGAAGAGCGTATCAGACAGGTTACTTTTCATGAATTATGTGATAAACAGCGAATTATCGTCTGACTATTTTAAGATAGATTTTTATGGTGAGGCAAAGGAACTCAACGAATTCATCAAGTCCTTTGGAAGAAAGATAAGGATCAGCAAAATGGAAATACAATTTGACTCTGAAAATGAATTGTACGAAGGCACCGTTAAAATAACTCCGGGTAAACCAGATAAATTTGATCTACTTACTGATAAGGGAATTAAAAGCTCTTACGGAAATCCAGAAATTTCAGAGTTTGTAGATAGCATAAATAGAACTTGGAGAATCATTCATAAGGTACCTCTTGAAATGACGATAAGAAAGAAGGATGACGGTTATTCAGCAATATTCCTATTGGAAGAAAGTTGTATAAGTCCTTTTCTTGTCCAGATAAAGCAATCTAAATTGAGGAACCTCAGGATAGTAGAATACCAAACTCTGGGCAATTAAAAGGAACCGTATTTTAGACCCTATTGAAAACGTAATAATCCATGATGTCAACTATCTCCTTTTCGAAAATGTTATTTTTTCTTGCAAGGCAACCGTAAAGGCTTAGTGATATATTTTTATTTTCAGAATAGAGCTCAAAATATCTGTATGTCAATGAGGCTATCTCCATGTCAAGTTGCCATATCTTCATCAATTTTTCCCTCTCATCATTCATTTTCATCACATCTCTTCAGAATTTTTAATAAAATTACATTATGAGTCTCGGCCTTCTTTATCATTTGCTTGAGTTGCCTTACCCTCTCCTCCTTCTCTCTTATCTCCTCTTCATACATTAAAAACACCTTCTATAGAGGAATCATCATCCCATAGGGAGGTTCGGCAATATCACCTGGAGGATTCCATCTCCCAATTTGGTAATAGAAAATTATACAAATACCTTTTCTTGAAAAGGAATAAAATATTAAAAATTGAGGGATAAGCTCATTCTTTTATTTAGGGCATTCTGGGCGAGACTGTAAAAGAATTCAGATGAAATTTCAGTTCTTTCCTCGTCGTCAACACTGTTAAGCAAAAAAAGAAGTTCATCTATGAACTTCTCGTCTCCTGTATTAAAATAGTTCTCTGAAATTGCAGAACCAAATACCTCATCTATTATCCCAGACCTCTCGTCTTTCTCAAAAAATTCTATATAATTCTCGGCATTTTTCAACTCTCTTAATGATTCTTCCCGCTTCCCAATTTTAGCCAGGGACGTTGATATATCTATGTAGCTCCACAATTTGACATCATTGGGTGCAGTTTCAAGCAAAGAATCAGATATTTTCCTTGCTGCTTCATAATCAGAGTCTTGTTTAAACTTTCTCAGGAATAAAGATGAAATCAAAAAGTATATGACTCCTCCCTTCTCATTCTCCTTTCCATCCTGTGCAAGAAATTCTTCCATTCTCGATTTTATGTTTTCAAAGATACCAGCAGCCTCATCTTGCTTTTCAAGTCTCACATAAATCTTGAACAGTGTTATATCCCGGAAAATTTTCAACATTTTTGAAGAGTTCCTTGGAAGTGAATTTTTAATGTATTCAATTAAATCTTCACCTTCCTCTATGAGTTTCTTACTTTTTTCCAATTTTCCTAGCATTATTTTGGCAATTGCTATCTGGGATGCAGTGAATATCTTCTCTATCTTATCCTCAATATCATTGAAAAGCTCATTTTCAGCAAAGTATATCATCTTTTCATTAAGTGATGAGGTGAACTCATCCCTCATTACCATTTTTCTTGCTACTGAGCCTCTGAAAGAGTCCTTTTCCTTCTTGTTGGGTATAAGCTCCAAAAAATCCTTTAACATCGAAGTTCTGGGAAAATTTTCGTTGTTAAGGTGAATGGTATCCACAACTGTCAGAGCGAGTTCAGTAATGGGTTCAATCATTGAGGCATCTTTCTTAGGGAAAAAATTCAGTATATCATTTATGTAGTCAAGAGCCTTAGAGTCCATGCTTGCAAGAGCTTCAAGAATTGCAACATCTCTGTAGATCGAGAATATGTCTCCATTTGGCAGCATAAAATTTTTTGCAAGCTCATTCTCAATCTCACCTATTAACCCTCTGGCAAGATCCATATTATTGACAAGGATGTTCATTTTGGTGAAATCTATGTATCTTTCAAAATCAGTCCCCTCTTCCCCTATACTATTGAAGAAATTGTTAACCTCTTCAACTATCTTATCATCGAATTGAGTGAGTTTTAAACCAGAGGCAAGTTTATAAATCACGTACTGCATCTTTTCATCTATTTTATCTCCCTTAAGCATATTCATTAGTTCTTGAATCTTTAATTCATTATTTTCCATCGAACGACATCGTAATTTAAAGTTAAATTTTTCCCGTAATTTTTTCAGACGTTGTTCAAAATGTTAGCTGGAAATACAAGGGATACCTCCAGATTAGGCTCATCAACAATCTCAGATATCTCAAGATTAGCAGAAACACTAGCGAGAATGTATGCCTCCTCTGCGGTGAGTCCCATTCTGCTGCAGTAATTTATAAAACTTTCAAGAGCTTCCTGAGCAGCCCTATACAGATCCCCATCTATTCCAGTAAAAACAATAATCTTATCATCCATTTTGTGATGTGACATTATAACAGGATATTTTGACTTAATTTTGGATTTACTGACTCTTAATATTACTTCTGCCGACGTTTCTATTCCTGTCCCGCAAACCTCTCCATTTCCCTGTGATGCGTGTGGATCAGCCAGTGCAAAATATGCACCGTCTCTATTGACTGGCAAATGTATTGACGAACCCTTTCTCACGTATCTGTTATCCATGTTTCCTCCAAAGAACTGGGGTGGAATGACTGGAAAATTTCCAGATGATGGCGAAGTTCCTACTATTCCCAACATGGGATGAATTGGAATTTTAACCCCGCTTAGGAAACTGTTTCTTGCTGTTGCATATTTACCATAAATATCCCACGTAACCAATTTTTCTTGGAACCTATTCTTGAGAAGGCCAAAATTGTCCATTATTGCGGACCATCCAAAATTACCTGGTTTTAGATCCAATATCTCGATTTCCAAGAAATCACCGTTGTATATTCCGTCTACATTTATTGGTCCAACCAGAGCATCAACCTTACTATTATCTATTTCTTTTAGAGTCTCACTTGTTGAATTCTCATTTATTTGCAATGAAGAAGAATCTGGTATTGAAATTTTTATTTCTTCATTCAAGACTAAGGTCATCAGTGGCTTTTCCCAGTTTGTCCAAGAATATTTCCAGTTATTGGGATTCATTCCGTCGAGAAATTTCATAAAATATGAATATAGATGAAGATTTAGAATTTGCGTGCACATAAAATGATTGAAAATATTGCAATAAAAGTAAATTTTATCCAGAATCAATACGGAAAAATTTTAAAAATATGACTCACTAACAATCCAATGAGACCAGATTATGTAAAGGTGCGATTGCCAACAGAGGAGTCTTATTTCAGAACAAGGGAAGAGGTAAAGGATCTGCATTTGCATACAGTCTGCGAGGAGGCCAGGTGCCCTAACATATCAGAATGCTGGACTATGGGCACTGCTACATTTATGATCATGGGGAAGAATTGCTCCAGAAATTGCAGATTTTGTTCAGTAACACACGGTCACATGGAACCGCTCGACCCATCAGAGCCTGAAAATGTAGCAAAGGCTGTCATTGACATGAAACTGAGGTACGCGGTGATCACATCAGTAGATAGAGATGATCTTTCTGATGGTGGTGCTGGGCATTTTGCAAGCGTGATAAAAGAAGTTAAAAAATCTGGGGTGAAGGTAGAAGTTCTTATACCTGATTTTCAAGGGAAAGAGGAATCTTTGAAAATGATATGCGATGCAAAGCCAGATGTCATAGCACATAATATAGAAACCGTCAGAAGGCTCACACCTTTCGTGAGGGACCCCAGGGCTAAGTACGATCAGTCGCTTAAGGTGCTTGAATTTGTAAAGGAACATGGATTCATAACGAAGAGTTCAATCATGCTTGGTCTGGGCGAAAGGGACGAAGAAGTAATATCATCCCTTCAGGATCTAAGGAGAGTTGGAGTGGATATAGTTACGATCGGGCAGTATCTCAGACCTTCTAGAATGCAACTTCCGGTTTTGGAATACAGTAGCACTGAAAGGTTCAAGATGTTTGAAGAACAAGCATATAGAATAGGATTTTCATTCGTTGCCTCAGGACCACTGGTAAGAACTTCTTACAGAGCTGCAGAAGCATGGGCTCTGAGGAGGGATAGCAATGAGCCCGTTAAGTAACATTTCTAATGACCAATTGATAGAAGCATATAGAAATGCAGTAAGGTCGAGGACACTCGATATCAAGATTGTGAATTCCCAGAGGCAGGGTATAATAGGATTCCATGTACCTTCATCGGGACAGGAAATCATTCAGATTGCATTGGGAATGCTTGCAGGGAAAGATGATATAATATTCGGTTACTACAGAGACCTTGCACTTCTTATTCAGAGAGGAGTCCCTCTGAATAAAATCATAGATCAACTTCTGGGAAACAGGGAAGACCTGCAAAAAGGAAGGCAGATGCCTGATCATTTCTCTTTCAAGGATTACAATTTCTCAAGTATTCAGAGCCCAGTTGGTTCTCATCTGCCCTTGGCAGTTGGGGCCGCTTATATGTTGAAATACAAGAACAAGGATGGAATAGTCATAGCAAATTTCGGTGATGGGGCAACTTCAACTTCTGATTTTCATGCGGCCATGAACTTTGCCGGCGTTTTCAATTTAAAAATACTTTTTCTATGCGAGAATAATGGTTGGGCCATATCACTTCCAACTGAAAAGCAGACAAAAGGAGAAATTTACAGAAAAGGTGAGGCATACGGAATACCTGGGAAAAGGGTTGATGGTAACGATCTCCTATCATCTATAAATGGTCTCTCGGAGGCCATGAATTACATAAGGGATGGAAAGGGACCATATATAGTGGAAGCAGTAACCTACAGGATAGGTCCACACTCAACTTCAGACGATACAAAAAAATACAGGGTCGATGAAATCACAGACGGGAGTGACAAGGACCCAATAAAGCGGCTGGAGAACCTCCTGCTGTCAATGGGCATACTTGATGAAGGAAAAATAACCAAGATCAAAGAAGAAGCTAAGGGAGAAATGGATGGTGTAATAGAAGAAAGAAGAAAAATCGGTTTCCCGGATAAGTCAACAATTTTCGATGACCTTTATGCCGAGACGCTCTGGATTCAGGAAGAAGAAAAGAGGGATATATTATGAGTACCAAAACAATGGTTCAGTCTCTCAATGAAACATTGAATTCACTGATGGAAGAGGACGAGGACATAATCCTTTTAGGAGAGGATATCGGGAAGGATGGAGGAGTCTTCAGGGTTACCGATGGACTGCAATCAAAATACGGAGAGAACAGGGTGATAGATACACCACTGAATGAGCTTGGAATAGTTGGTATGGGAATAGGCATGGCGATGTATGGCCTTAAACCCATAGCTGAAATACAGTTTCAGGATTTCATTTTCCCCGCATTCGATCAGATAGTCAATCAGATGGCTAAGATAAGATACAGGACAGGCAATCAGTTCCAGGTTCCTATGGTCATAAGAACACCATACGGAGGGGGTGTCAAAGGGGGATTGTACCATTCACAGAGCGGTGAATCATATTTTGTTCACACCTCTGGACTGAGGGTAGTGACCCCTTCAAATCCCTATGATGCTAAAGGACTGCTTGTGTCTTCAGTGAGATCTGGAGATCCCGTAATATTTCTGGAACCAAAAAGACTTTATCGTTCGATAAAAATTGATGTACCTGATAATTTATACCAGATTGAGCTGGGGAAGGCAAGGTTACTCAGGGAGGGTGGCAAAGTATCATTGATAACATACGGCAGCATGGTTCCACTTATTGACAACATTGTTTCAAGGAACAATGTGGATGCAGATGTTATAGACCTAAGGACGCTTCTACCATTGGATATTGAAGCAATAATCAAATCAGTGAAGAAAACGGGCAGGGTGGTTATAGTACATGAAGCTCCAAGAACACTCGGATTGGGTGCTGAAATTTCTGCTTTGATAAGCGAGAAGGCGATTGATTATCTTCTCTCGCCAATAATAAGGGTTACAGGCCCTGACATACCATTTCCCTATGCAAATGAAGAGGCCTATATTCCAGATGAAAAAAGGATTATGAAAGCTATAAGAAGGGTTGAAAATTATTGAGGTGAAAACATGTCAATTTTTAAGTTACCGGATATTGGTGAGGGTGTGCAGGAAGGGGAAATTGTTAAGTGGAACGTTAAGGAAGGTGATCTTGTAAAAAAGGATGAGATAATTGTAGAAGTAATGACCGACAAAGTTACAGTGCAGATTCCATCGCCGCTTGAGGGGAAAGTATTAAAAATATATCACAAGGAAGGGGACGTGACAAAAGTTGGAGAACCCCTTATTGAAATAGGTGAAGAAATAGGAGGCATTACAGAGAAAGAGGAAGAGTCACCGGCAGAAAATAAAGCCCAAGAAGAAGTAGCTGAATTAAAACATGAAGAAAAAAATACTGTACTAGCACCTCCAGGAATAAGAAGGATGGCAAAGGAGAGGGGAATTGACCTTTCAAAGATAAGAGGTTCAGGACCTAACGGTCGGATAACGCTCTCAGACATAGAGTCGTTCAATGACAAATCATCATCCATCGGGAAAGTGGAAAGTGAAAGAGAAATTGAGAAAAGCTCTGAAATAGTGGAAATGAGAGGTCTGAGGCGGATCATATCTGAGAAAATGGTAAAATCAAAGAGTACGATACCTCATTATTCAGTTGCAGAGGAAGTTGATGTTTCAGAGTTGCTGAAGATAAGGGAAACGCTTAAAGCAAATGGAATAAATGTATCTTTCACACCATTTTTTGTAAAAGCAGCAGTTCTTGCACTCAAGGAATTTCCCTATTTGAATGCAAGATCGTTGGAAAACGGAGGGTATGAGATACTAAAGTATTACAACATAGGAATAGCAGTCGATACTCAGGAAGGTTTGACAGTGGCAGTCATTAAGAACGCTGATAGGAAATCAATTACTGAAATTGCAAGGGAAGTTGAGGACCTGGCTTCAAGGGCAAGAGAAGGGAAACTTAAACTGGAGGAAGTAAAGGATTCTACGTTCACAGTCACAAATGTCGGTTCGATAGGAGGAATTTTTTCAACACCCATTATAAATTATCCAGAAGTGGCAATACTCGGAGTACACAGGGTCAGAGATATGCCAAATGGCAAGTACATGTTCATAACACTTTCTGCTGATCACAGGCTAATAGATGGAGCGATGGCAGCCAGATTCATAGTAAAAGTGAAAAAATATCTTGAAGTTCCGGTTACAGTA
>CAZIOW010000034.1:0-12061 GCA_964541025.1 uncultured Thermoplasmatales archaeon | reverse complement strand
AGTATAGAGAATATAAGACCGACGATTGCTATTATTCCTACGAATCTTGTTCTTTTGATCTTTATCCCTCCAACAAGACCTGACAGGGCAGAGGAATAAAGGTTTAGAACATTGGCAGAGATTCCTCCTAAGACTATAGTTATTAAAGATAAAACATAGAACTTACCTGAAATCATAGCCAGTGCAGAAAGAGGAGACGAATTGAGAGAAGCGTAAGAAATTATGACTGCCACGAGCTCCACAAATGTCGTCGAAAGCAGTGAACCGAGGAAAACATTTATGAATACACTCTTGATTTTCACATTTTCAGGGAGATACCTAGAATAATCTGATGCATAAGGCCCCCAGCTCATGAGGTAACTGTATGAGAATGCTATCATGCCAAAGAATGAAATCCCAAGGGATATATGACCAGAATTGACATACCTAATATCCCCTTCTAGAATAATCCTGACAAATATCAGAAGAAAAAGAATTCCGAGCACATAGGACAGTACCCTTTCAATCCTATGTATAAAATCGTGGCCTATAAATGCTATAATATAAACCAACAGAACAAAGATCAGAAGCAGAAATATATAAGAAACCCTGAAAATGAGATAAAGGGCGATAACTGAGAGAATATTGTTTATGATGAACCAACCAAGCGTGTTTGAAAGGTTAAGGATACCAAAAAATCTCATCACACTCCTGCCCATGGAATTAGTTGTACCCATCATCTGAGGGTAACCAGTTTTCGGCCCCATAATAGCCGAAAGGCCAACTATCATCGATCCAAGAGCATTCCCGATGATTATTGAAATGAAAGCGCTTTCGAAATCGAGTCCAATGGCAATGGGGATAAATCCTAAGGCAAAATCGGCAATTGTCAGATTGGCAGCAAACCATAGTGTGAACAACGATCTTGGAGAACCTTTCCTTGAAGCATTATCTACTCTCTCGATTCCAATCTGCTCAACTGTCACTTCCGAACATGTGTTCGATATATTAATAATTTTAGTCTTTCAGAATATACCAGGTGCCGGTTCCAAAGGCACAGAGATTATCATCCCCATCGTAAACGCTCATCCTGACAAAATAGATCCTTTTTCCTTGCTTTATGACCTCACCAACTGCTCTAGCTGGACTTATTATTACAGGTCTGAGGTAATTTATGTTGAGATTTGTGGTTACCTGGTTAGTTTTGCTTAATGTGAGGACAGCGGTACCGCCAGCTGTATCAATCATTGTTGCTATTGCACCCCCATTCATCATATTTCCTGTCCTCATGTGGTAATCCTTCAGATCAAGTATGGCCTCGGCCTTCCCAGCTTCAATCACATTTACCTTTATGCCTAAATATTTTATGAATGGATCCCTTTCAATGAGGTCTTCAATGATATTCCATTCAGTCATTGAAGGGGATAAAAAACAATTACTTAAAAAAGTTATGTCTTCCAAATGCAAAGAAAATACTGGGAAATAGAGTACAGGAGGAGAGGTAAACTCTGGAGGGGGGCATCCAAGGAACTGGATGAAATTTCAAAGTATATATTGAATGGAATGACGCTCGATGCTGGTTGTGGAAATGGCAAGGATACTCCGCAAATAAAGGATATTGTTGGTATGGATTTTTCAAGGAATGCACTGAAACTCTATCCCTTCCGAATAAAGGTGCGGGGGGATCTCACAAGCCCACCTTTCAAAGATTCAACATTTTCAAACATTCTTTTTCTGCACTCTCTTGATCATCTGCTAGAGGATGGCAGAAAAATTGCGATGAAGGAAGCCCACCGTATATTAAAGGAAGGGGGGAGGGCTATAATCAAGTCATTCAGCACCAATGATTTTAGGTATGGAAAGGGGAAGGAGATTGAAATAAACACCTTTGAAAGGGGGAACAGAATTTACACCCATTATTTCAGTGAAAATGAGTTTGAGAACATTCCATTATTTAAGGTAGAAAGAAAGAAGATAATTAATTATAGTATTATTATAAAAGGTAAGGCTATTAAAAGGGAAGAATTAATTATAATTTTAATTAAATAAATTTTTGCAAAATACCTTTAATATTGAATTTTAACCAAGGAAAAAAATTGAATATTGAAAATTATAAATATATAGAAACATTATGGTTTAAAGTGAAAAAATGGACGATTATTCCGCAAAGGATATAGTGGTTCTTGAGGGTCTCAAGGCTGTCAGGAAAAGACCAGCAATGTACATTGGAAGCACGGACACCAGAGGCCTGCATCAACTTATATACGAGGTTATAGACAACAGTATTGACGAATCAATGGCAGGTTACTGTAAAAATATATATGTTTCAATTAATGGAAAAAAGGTAACGGTTGAGGATGACGGAAGGGGCATACCTGTAGATATCCATCCCAAATACAACAAGCCAGCACTGGAAATTGTGCTAACCGAATTACACTCCGGAGCAAAATTTGAGAAGAAAGTATACAAGGTATCAGGCGGCTTGCATGGAGTTGGAGTTCACGTTGTAAATGCACTGTCATCAAAGTTTGAGGTTTTTATCAAAAGGGACGGATTCGTTTATTACCAGAGGTATTCGAAGGGAGAGAAAGAGACCGATGTTCTAAATGTAGGAAAGATTGTGGGGAATCAGATAGAGTGGAACAGCAGCATAAGGTGCAATTTCCATATAAATTCTCCGACAGGAACGCTGCAGATGTTTGAACCCGATGATACAATAATGGAGACTACAGATTACTCCTATGAAATCATTAGGAACAGGATTGAAGAATTGTCTTATCTCAACAAGGGCCTATCCATAACATTGGAATGGAATGGAAAGGAAGAATCTTTCCAGCATACAGGCGGAATTGTGGAGATGGTAAAGAACATCAATTCAGGAAAAAATGTTCTTCATGAAGATATAATATACAATATTTCAGAGAGGGATTCAGGCGTTGTGGAATTCGCCCTTCAGTACAATGAGACCGTAAATGAAAACCTACTTGCGTTTGTTAACAATATAAATACAAGGGAAGGTGGCACTCACGTTTCTGGTTTCAGGGCTGCACTTACGAAAGTCATGAATGATTTTGCAAAGGAGATGGAGATAATAGACTCTGATGATTTCTTCACAGGAGAAGATGTCAGGGAAGGGCTCACTGCAATAATTCACGTCAAGATACCAGAACCGCAATTCGAAGGTCAAACAAAGGAAAAACTGGGAAACAGCAATGTGAAGGGAATGGTGTTCAGCGCAGTTTCTGAATACCTGAAGCTATATTTCGAGGACCATCCCAAATCCGCTGAATCTATAGCAAGAAAGGCATATCAGGCCGCAGTAGCGAGGGAGGCAGCTAGAAGCGCGAGGGAAATGGCAAGATCTAAAGCAACGATGAATGCGACATTGCCAGGAAAGCTTGCTGACTGCACTCTGGAAGATCCTATAAAAACTGAGCTTTACATAGTGGAAGGTGATTCTGCAGCAGGTTCCTCAAAGCAGGGAAGGGACAGATCATTCCAGGCTATACTCCCACTCAGGGGTAAGATACTGAATGTGGAGAAGGCTGGGTGGGACAGGATTCTTAAAAATAATGAAATAAAAAGTCTTTTTGCAGCAATAAATATGGGTCCAAATGATAAGTATGATCCCTCCAGATTGAGATATGGAAAAATTATTATCATGACGGATGCGGATGTTGATGGAAGCCACATCAGAACACTCCTTCTAACCCTATTCTACAGACATCTGAAGGACCTCCTGATAAATGGTCACATATACATTGCCCAGGTCCCGCTTTTCAGGATACAGAAGGGAACGACGGTAAAATACGTTTATACAGAGAATGAAAAGGATGAACTTGTGAAGCAGATGAATAATCCAATTGTACAGAGATTCAAAGGACTGGGCGAAATGAACCCTGAGCAACTATGGGAAACTGCAATGAATCCAGAAACCAGGAGGTTGCTCCAGGTGACTATAAACGATGCCCAGGAGGCTGATTATCTATTTTCCTTGCTGATGGGTGAAGAAGTGGAACCAAGAAGGGAATTCATTATGAACCACGCCAAAGAGGCACAGAACATAGATGTGTGATCTTTATGGTTGAAATAAGAGCTATTGAAAAGGAAATGAAGTATTCTTATCTGGATTATGCCATGAGCGTCATAGTCTCAAGGGCAATTCCTGATGTGAGAGATGGTCTGAAGCCAGTTCAGAGAAGGATACTTTACTCGATGTATGAGATGGGGTTGACATTTGACAAGCCTTACAGGAAATCAGCGAGAATAGTGGGAGAAGTAATGGGTAAGTACCATCCTCATGGGGACAGTGCAATATATTCTTCACTTGCAAGGATGGCGCAGGATTTCTCAATGAGGTACCCCCTTGTCCAGGGGCAGGGAAACTTTGGAAGTATGGACGGAGATCCACCAGCCGCAATGAGGTACACCGAGGCAAGACTCCAGAAAATTTCAAATGATATACTTGGGGATATTGAGTACGACACCGTGGATTTTATCCCAACATTCGACGGTACAATGAAGGAGCCTGTATTCCTTCCTTCTAAAATCCCTAATATTCTCATCAATGGAACTTCTGGAATTGCAGTGGGTATGGCAACAAATATGCCACCTCACAATATTAGCGAGGTTGTTGATGGTCTTGTATATCTTATAAAAAATAGAGATGCGACTGTAGATGAACTGGTCCAGTACGTTAAAGGTCCAGATTTTCCAACAGGTGGCGTTATTCTAGGGAAGACAGGAATTATGGATGCATACAGAACCGGACGGGGTAAATTGGATCTCAGAGCAAGGGCTGAAATCAAGAAGAATGAAATAATATTCAACGAAGTACCATATGAAGTTAACAAGGCTGAACTTCTCTCCAAAATGGCTGAACTTTCAAAGGAGGATGTAATAGAGGGTATTCAGAACATTAAAGATGAGAGCAGTAAAGAGGGCATAAGAATAGTTGTGAAAGTTCAGAATGGTTTCAATCCTGAGGTGACGCTAAAGCAGATTTATGAGCATACACAGATGCATGTAACCTATGGAATAATCAATTTGGTGATAGTAGACCAGGTCCCGAGGACAATGGGCCTCAAGGAAATAATGGAAGAATATCTTAAACACAGGGAAAACATTGTCAGGAGAAGGACAGAATTCTTCCTCAAAAAATCAAAGGAGAGGCAGCATATACTTGAAGCCCTCATAATTGCGCTCGATAAGATAGACCTCACAATTAAGATCATAAGGGAATCGAAGGAAGTGAAGGATGCGAGGGACAATCTGAAGAAAGAATTTTCAATAGACGACGATCAGGCAAATGCCATATTGGATACTAAATTGCAGAGACTGACATCAATGCAGATGCAGGACCTGAAGAATGAAATGAAGGAACTCTATGATAAAATAAAGGACTATGAGGATATTCTTGCCAAGGAAGAGAGGCGCTGGGAAATAATAGTGGACGAGCTGGAGGAGATAAAGGAACTCTACGGTGACTCCAGGAGAACTGAAATAACAGACAGCTACGTAGAGACAACAGAAGAAGAGCTCATCCCACACGAAAATAATACTATCATATTGACAGAGGATAACAGGCTGAACAGGATGGATATGGACACATTCACTCAGCAGAGAAGAGGGGGCAAGGGAATATTTGCAGGCTATCCTGACTCCGAGATACGGCAGATAATAAGCTGTGATTCACACGATAGGATATACTTATTCTCAAGTACAGGAAAAGTTTACCAGATAAAGGCATACGCAATCCCAAAAGGTGAAAGGAGGTCGAGGGGTAAACTGATTTCAACTCTCCTAGAAAACGTAGATGACAAGATAGTTTTCATTATGGGTGAAAGGATTGACCACGAGAAGAAATTCCTTCTTTTTGTAACTGAGAAAGGGAGGGTGAAGAAAACTGAAATCTCAGAATTTGTGAACATTAGATCAAATGGCCTGATTGCAATAAGACTCAGAGAAGGAGATCTCCTGAGAGATGTTTTCACTACGAGTGGCTCGGAGAAAATAGCCCTTGTATCCACAGATGGGAGGCTGGCTTTGGTAGATGAATCTGAATTCAGGGCAATGGGAAGAACGGCATCAGGGGTAATAGGTATAAGATTCGCAGGAGATAACAGAGTGGCGTGCAATGCTCCAATAAATGGCAATGAACTTCTAATAATCACGGAAAGGGGTCTTGGCAAGAGGGTACTGATGGAAGAGTTCAGCATGAGGCATCGTGGGGCAAAGGGAATGAAGGCGGTTAAAATCACTGAGAGAACGGGAAAGCCGGTCAAGATTGTATCCGTGAATGAGAATGATGAAATGCTCGTGATCACAAAGATGGGCAAAACAATAAGAGTAGTGGTTTCAAATATACCTGTGAAGGGAAGGTTTGCCCAGGGAGTGAAAATAATAGACCTCGACGAAGGAGACTACGTAGTATCAATATCTAAGGTCTCTTGAAAATGCCTACATTTGTGGTAGAAGTAACAAAATAAATTAAATTCATTTCTTTCAATTTCTTGATTATTTTATCTTTATCTCTTGGTATTATTATGACTGCTCCTCCCCCGCCCGCACCAGTCAGCTTAGAACCATAACCGTATTCCGTTCCAATTGAAACGACCTTTTCAATTATTTCAGTCGAAATTCCGAAAATTTTAAGCTGGGAATGATTCTCATTCATAAGTTCCCCCAGTCTCTCTAAATTGCCTGTCATTAGCTGTTTGACACCTTCATTGGTTATATTACCTATCTCTTCCATGATATCCCTTGCAAACTTGCCTCTTTCATAGAATTTCCTGACTTTTGCCACCTGCTCCCTTGTGGATCCTTTTGGACCAGTGTAAACGATTATGACATCAATTCCCTTTGCTGGTATGTTAGAAAACCTCCATCGTTTACCATTTTTCTCTATCTCCCAGAGAGGTATGCCGATGTTTCCATTTGTCATGACGTACCCTCCTGCTACTATGGTCGTGGTATCAATTGGGCTTCCCATCCCCTGGACTGAGTACTCAATCTCAAAAGCTTCCTTAGCGAGCTGCCATTTATCGTAGTTCCTCTCATGGTAGAGTATACCTGCAATTATCATGGACGATGTTCCAAGGCCTGATCCTGAAGGTACATCAGTATCCACCCTTACTATAACATCATTTATTCCAAGATAGTTCAAGGTTTTACTTACAAATGAGCTGTAAATATTGCCGCTCTTATTCGGAATTAACGTTATTTTAGAAAAGAGGTCAACTGTTGCTGAAACCGCGGGATATCCAAATACAACCGCATGCTCACCGAACAGTATAATTTTATGCGGAGCGTAAACAGGCATTTATCTTAGTGATACTGGTTGCGAAGGTGATGCCTCTTTCTCTACAATGACTGCAGTACCATATGCCAGTATTTCTGACATTACCTGGCCTATTTCAGAGGAATCAAATCTTACTTCTATAACTGCATTTGCTCCGAGTGTCTTGGCATGCTGTTTAAGTCTTTCCAAAGCCTCGTACCTGCTCTGGTCAAGCATCTGTGTATACTCCTTTATTTCCCCCCCAGCAATTGTTCTTAAGGATGCAACAACATTTCCCCCTAGTCCCCTTGATCTGACAATAAGTCCCCAGGTGAACCCTAAAACATTTGTAATCTTATAACCAGGTATATATGGGGTACTCACAACAATCATATCAGGCGATGAAGTATTGTAATTTCCTGCGTACATAAAGGTTAAGAAAAAACAGATATAAAAAATTTTATAGTTTAGTCTTCTCCGGAAGCCCCGCCACCCTGAGGTCCTCCGGGAGTCTTTGGCATTCCTCCGCCAGAAGACTTTGTAGCTATTACATCATCTATTCTCAATATCATAACAGCCGCATCTGTTGCGCTGTTAATAGCCTGTCTTCCTACTCTTATTGGTTCTATTACACCAAGTTCTACCATATCCGCAGGCTTTCCTGTGAAAACGTTGACGCCATAATATTTCTTGCCATCTGTATGCTCCTTCTTCAATGCGATCAGTATTCCGATTGCATCTAGTCCAGCATTCTCAGACAGTGTCCTTGGAATTATTTCCATGGCCTCTGCAAACTTTTCAATTGCGAGTTGCTCTCTTCCCCCGACTGTTGCGCTGTATTCTCTCAGTCTGAGGGCAATCTCTGTGGCTGCTGCTCCTCCTCCAGGGACAACCTTTCCATCCTCTAGGGCTGCAGCGACGACGTGGAGTGAATCAATTATGCTTCTCTCTATCTCGTCCACAACGTGCTCGGTTCCTCCCCTGATGAGTATTGAAACTGCCTTTGGATTCCTGCATCCTGTGACAAATGTCAGGTGATCCTCACCTATCTTTATTTCTTCAACTCTCTCCGCATATCCAAGGTCCTGTGATGTTAAATCATCAAGATTCGTTATAATATTTCCCCCTATTGCCTTAGCCAGTTTATCCATGTCACTCTTCTTGACTCTCCTTGCTGCATATATTCCATCCTTTGCAAGGAAATGCATGGCAAGGTCGTCTATTCCTTTCTGAGTTAACACAACATTTGCTCCACTGGCCTTGATCTTCTCAACCATCTCTTTGAGAATATTCTCTTCCTGTTTCTTGAATCTTCCTATGGCCTGAGGATCTTCAATCCTGATGGATGTATCAAATTCTGGTTTTTTAATTTCCAGTGCAAAATTTAGAAGCGCAATTTTTGCATTGTTTACAAAGGTCGGCATTCCGGGGTGAACCCTTTCCTTATCCACTATGATTCCATGAATAAGCTGTGTATCATCAATGGCTCCGCCCTGTTTCTTTACAAGCTGAATATCATCCATATCCACTATAACTTTTCCATCCCTTTCCTGCTTTACCTGCAATACTGCCTTTACCGAAATATCCCCAAGCTTTGACTTGGAAGTTGAAGCGCTCTTTGAATTCAACGCTGTATTCGCTATTTTGAGAAGAAGCTTCTCTTCATCCTTTATCGGCATTGAAATCCCGCTTAGAATTTCCTTTGCCTTTTCAGCAGCCATTCTGTATCCCGATGCTATTACAGTCGGATGAACATTCTGGTTAAGAAGGTCCTCTGCCTTTCTAAGTAATTCTCCCGCAAGGACAGCAGCTGTTGTTGTTCCATCTCCAACCTCCTGATCTTGAGTTTTGGAGACTTCTACCATCATTTTTGCTGCCGGATGGTCAATATCCATCTCCTTGAGAATGGTTACACCATCATTTGTTATTACTATATCTCCGAGAGAATCGACCAGCATCTTGTCCATTCCTCTTGGTCCAAGCGTGGTCTTAACTGCATCGGCTATCGCTTTAGCAGCATTTATATTGTTCTGCATTGCATTCTTACCAGATTCTCTCTTCGACCCTTCCTTTAAAATAAATATTGGTTGTCCTGGCATCATTGAACTTTAACACCTCGTTTTTCAGTATTTTATTCTTCTATATAAACATATGCTATAACAGTAGAATTAAACATTTAGAATAAAGCAAGAAATATTGCTGTAATTCCTATATGAGAAGGGGATAGAAATTAAAATATATATGCAGTACATAGACCCTAAGTGCCACCATAGCTCAGCAGGAAGAGCAGCTGATTCGTAATCAGCAGGTCGAGGGTTCAAATCCCTCTGGTGGCTTTAATATAAAAATCGAAACCCTCTAATCACTGATAGGGAAGATGATGTTTGCCTTTATTCTAAGATCCTTCAATATTTAAGCAATTTGCCATTTAATTTATTCTGTCATCATTGGACTTCTCCGTTCATCCAAGAAAGAGTATGATTACATTCACAGTATCTTTCATATCGGGATCCAGTTGATTATGAATTTTTAACATGGCAGATGTTTCAATCCTTTCCTTTACCAGGGAAGCTGCTTCATCTCTTTCAGACTGTGAAATATCATGTCCAGAATTTATAATCATAATTACTGTATCCGCCTCCTTCATCTCTCCAATTATAAGAGGAGATTGCAGTGCTTCCTCCGTGGCCTTTGTTAAAGGAGATGAAGTATCTTCAGATTCCCCTATGCCTATAGTACCCATCTTTCCTCTTCCAAATATTTCCCTGAGTTCATTCATTCCTCTTTCTCCCATTTCTTCATCAATTACAGATAAAATACTGTTTATTATAATATTAAAAAATTCATCTGCTACCAAAAATGTCCTGTCAAGAGGAATTCCTTCATAAATTTTAAAGAGGGAATCCAAGGAAAATAATATTACAGTATCACAGGAATCAATCATCTTTCTAAGGCCGTATATTGCATTATCCTTCCTTATCTTTCCTTCAAAACCTGATGGTAAGGTCACTATTCCAATTACCATTACCTCCGGGTCCATTTCCTTTGCCACCCTTGAGATGTATCCGGGAATGACACTTGAGGATCTACCTCCAAGACCGGCTGCAAGTATTGCAACATTGCATCCCTCAAGACTCTTCTTCATATCTGACTCAATCTCTGTCAGATCCCTCTCTATGGCCTCCAGGCTGTAGCCACCTATCCCTTTTGTAGACTTCCTACCTGTAAGGATCTTTCTATCTACTGTTGCTTCTAAAAGTTTCATCACATTGTCACTAACAGCTATAGTCTGTATTCCCGGAATACCCGATTTGTGGATTCTCTGTATGATATTAATACCGCTTCCTCCGCATCCGAATACCTTTACATCTGCTTTGGCTATTTCATTTCCATCCATTCTTGATTCACCCCTTATTTTACAATTGATAACTTATTCCCAAAGAATTCTGACTGTTGTTGTGATTTGTTCATACTCACGCTCATACTCTCACTTATATTGAGATATGACAAATGTCATACTTAATTCTTTTTCATCTTTATGATTCAATCTCTGTGCATAGAGATTATAATAGAATTTGAGAGTTCACTATTACTGTTTACATTTCAATAAACAGATTTTCCCTAATTAATATAAGAGAAAATGATTACTGATACCAGTGGGATCATTAATCTAAAGCTCCAATATTCCAAGACTCATTTCAGGGATATTAAGGGTTAAAACAGGTTGATCGGGTCTCTGAATACCAGGATTAATTACCGTTGTTTTCCCGTTACTGTAAATACCTCTGGCTTCGTGTACATGACCGCAGATATGTATATCTGGAGCAAACTCATTATCAAATCTTCTCAGTCCCCTTGATCCTATATGTTCTCCGTCTCTCATCTCGTCTGCGTAACCATATGGCGGAGCATGGGAGAGCAGTATGAAATGCTCTGGCTTGCCTCTATCCTCGTACACCCTCTTAAGACCGTGATAGAACTGTGCATCAGTGAGATAGTAAAAGGAACCATGGTCTTGGGTTTGAACTCCTGATACTCCAATTATCAATCTATCTCCAATGTATTCTGAACTGAAATGAAGAATCTTCACATTGCTGAGTCCAGCGTAATCATCAAGGAATTCAAGTCTGTCGCTGTTCCCAAGAACAGCAATAACTGGTATTCCAAGAGAATCGAGGAATGAGAAGACAGGTGATGGGGAATTACCGAGATCAGCTGATGTAATGTCCCCTGCTATCAGAATATAGTCACATCCCCTTTTGACTGCAAGCTCAATAAATCTCATCGTTTTAGGGTGACCGTGGAGATCCGCTATTATGCAAGCTGTCTTTACCATTAAAATATATATTGATAAAAATGATTTAACTTTATAGCTCTTTCACATTTTATGGTTTATTTATTGAGAATCTTTCAATTTTCTAAGATTAGAGCATAGCGTCACGAATTTTACTAATTAAAAAATTAAAAAGTCTAAAATTTAATTGATCATTTTTCAATATATGTATAAAACACCTTTAATAAAGATGCCTTATCAAAATCATTGTGTGTTAAAAAAATTTAACTAGTAAATTAAATTTATTTTTATTACATATTTTCCAAATAAATCTACAAATTCTGATCTTTCAATTATTCCATTTTTATTATAGTATTCATCACAAGCGGGGTCGAGCGGATAATAATTATTGTCTTTACCTAAAATCAATAAGACACAATGGTTATTCATCTCTAAATGAAAAGAAAAATGATAATGCTTCTCAATCAAATGTATCATAGACCAAAGAGGCAGATAATGGATGTTATTGT
>CAZIOW010000033.1:0-12252 GCA_964541025.1 uncultured Thermoplasmatales archaeon | reverse complement strand
CTACCCATGGTCAATGCCCATACCCTGAATTCAGATAATTTTGTTTCAAAATCTCCGTTCATTGCTGCACCCCCCTTTCTCTGCTGTTGACTGATTTAAAAGACCACTGGCCTTCTGCAGGATTTCATCATCAGGCTCCGGCCTCCTGCATCCACAGACAAGCCTGGAGAAGAATGTCTTGCCTTCCTTCAGGACAACGGCGCAGTGGTAGGACATCCTTCCTCCGCTATCTTCCAGCTCAAATTCATCTGCATGGTGGTAATTGCCGAATCTATAAACAACATCATGCGAGCAGTTTTTACATCTGAATATTTCTTCGTTCATCATCTCACCCACACCTCCTCTGGCAGAGATTCGTACAGATTCTCGACAGACCGCTCTGCCTCGGCCTGTCTCACTGAAAATTCAATAATTTTTTCTTTATTCAGAATAAATTTATTGATCCTCCAGGGTTTCCGTTCGTTGATTGTTATATCTTCAATCCTGGAGGTTACTAATCCAAGATCCTCAAGCTGATAAAGGATAACAAGGTCTTCATGTTCAAGGTTGTTGGCAAGTATTTCCCTTTCATACCCGAAATACTGCATTGCCTGCAATGCCGTCTCCATCACATCTGGTTCGTTGACCCTAATACCCTGCTGCCTGTAGGCATACACAATTGCAGAGGCCAATTGTCTGTGATCAATCAGCTCTGGATATTTAGCAGATTTTTGATGGCCTGTTGAGAAATGAAAAAATGAATCTTTATTACGGTTGTATGAAACCACTATTTTTTCAGGTTCCTGAAGAACGTCTGTATTTTCATTAAACTCTACGTTAAGGATTGAAGTATCTCCATGAACCGCTTCTATCCTAGATTCGTGGATTTCTCCCTCAGCTTCTGTCATCATAATATTATCAGGTTGGGATTTAATGCTTTCCTTTTTTTTCTTCAGCTCAGACCTGCGCCTCAGATAGTACTCGTGCTGCCTTTGCCTGATCCTCTCTCTGTTCCTGAGATAATAAAGGCGTGCTCTTTCCCTCTTGAGGTCATCATAGGAATACTCATATCGGGCCCTTCTTGCACCTACCCTTAAATTTCCATCTTCGTCAATGTACCCCCAGACGTGGCTGATCTGGTATTTTCTTAAAATTGATGCAACTTCTTCCTGGATACTCATATCTCTCTTTTCCTCCTTTCATTCATTTCATCTTCCAACCATGCCAGGTGCTTCTTCTTTTCATCATCTGAAACCCTCGTACCAACAGAGATGAACTCATCCATCGACCTCAACCCCCTTTTCAGCCAGCTCCACCAGTTTCCTTGCAACAGATTTCCTTGATAACTTCGATCGGGTAGTTTCCAGGCTCCTGAAATAATCCTTAAGGGTGATGTCCTTCAGGATTGGCTGTCCTTGAGAACCAAATCCTTTTTTCCTCTTCACTTCTATTCTTTCAATCCTGATGGGTTCATGACCAACTGATTTCATTTTTTCCTGTATCAGGGACTCAATCTGCGATATGGTAAATTCAGGATTATATTCGATATCGAGGACCACCCTCAATTTTTTTGGAGCCGTCATGCTTTCACCTCCTTTTCTTCTTTCAATTTTTTAAGTGCTTCAGCCTGGGCCAAGACCTGTTTTCTCCTTTCCTCATTTGTCTCGTATTCATCCAGCGAGCACATCACCTGGAAATTGATAGAATACTCGCAGGCCAGTTTAAAGCTGGCCATGTTAGCATACCCTCTTTTTGCTACCTTCTTTGATAGGACTATAAGATCTCCCACCTGGTAAGGTATCTCTGTGGGGTCATTGTATTCAGTTTCCATGTCTGTAATCAGGCAAACATATCCGTCATCTTTCGAAGACGTCATGCCTTTACCTCCTCAATCTTTTTCAACACTTTCTCTTCTTCATCCATCAGGCTCAATTCATTGATGTTGACCCCTGTGTAGTTCTCAATAATGTTCCTGAGACTGTACAGTTCAGTTTTAGAAGGTATCTTTTCCAAATCTACTGATATCTTGATATAGAACTTCATTTTGCATCACCCCTAAAAGAAGCTGGAGCCTCGAGCATAAAACGCTCTTCTTTCGCTTGTTCTTCGATTAATTCCCACACTGTTTTCTGGGATCCGTCTGGGAGACGTGTAACGATGTCTGAAAGGAACTCCTTTTCCACTGAATTGAGACCGTATGAAACTGCCTCCAGCTTTGCCTTTATCCAGTAATAGAGCAACCTCATGCTCTGTGCCCAGTTTGGCAGTGTCAACGTTTCGTAGTGCCCGGTCTTGGTGTTGAAAGTCCTCCTCTTTGCAGCAAACATGGGAGGCCTTACCAGGATTGCAATCTTATGGATGGAAGAATCCTCGGGTTTTTCATATTCTATGACAAACTGGAGCTGCACCTTCATGCTGTCATAATCCACGGCCCATGCCACCTGGCTGACTCCATATTTCTTGAGGAGTTCAGTTATTTCCTGTTGGGATTTTTCAGCCGATATCTTTGTATCTCCATAGGGAGGTTTTGTAAGTTTAAGGGTCATGCTTTCACCTCCTCATCTACAACTGGAAGAACGCAGTGATCATCGACCACATCCTTACTACCGCATCTGGGACATTCAAAAACAGCTGGATAATGACTGAATTCACATCCACAGCTACTGCATCTTTGCCAATATATGCCTCCACCGTCCTCATGGACCCATCCGACACCTTTCCCGAAGTAAATTTCACGACCGCACCAGTGGCACTTCATGCCTTCGCCCCCTCAATCTCAAAGTATGGACTCTCCCACTTTGCACCGTTTTTCTTAGCAGCGTGATACTTCCAGCCTTTCATCTTTAGTTCATCCACAAGGTGGTTGAAGTCATACTGGTCCAGGTGCTTCTCGATCCTTATCCTGTCTCCCTCCACCTTCAGTTTGTCACCGTAGCGCCTGAGAATATCACTCACTGTTTTTATTGGCGATTTCTTATGTTCATTGTTGCCAGGGCTCTTTTCCTGTACCTGTTTTGTGTCCCTGTCCTTGCCATTCTCCCTCAGAAAACCGATGGGTATGATCCCCATTTTCGAAAAGGATTCTATTTCAATTTCAGTTGGTAGCCTTCCTTCATGCTGCCTGAATTCTTCCTTGAAGATACCTATGGCTCTGACGTAATAAGCGGCGTACTCCCTTATTTCACTATCGCTTGGAAAAATCATCCAGACACCTCCAAAATTTCAAACATTTCCATACACCTCCTCTTGGTCTCCCCGGGATTTAGGTTAAAAAATGGTGCTAATGGTGATTCCCCGGGGAGCTTGATAATAAAAGCATTTAAATTATAGAATAAAATATTAACCTCATGAACAAGGGAAGAAAACACCCACGGATAAACAGAGGAAATACCTTCTCTCCAAAATGAGGTCTGAACAGATGACCTCTTTTAATCTTAAAAGAAGCGCGATATCTGAGGGAAAAAGGGCACTCGGGGAGGCAAAGGACATTGCTATGGACACTATTACGAGAGGCCTTTACAGCAAAGCCAGATTTGTTGGCAGAACCCAAAAAGTATTGAAGAATTCTTACAGTGCCTATAAACATGCGAGGGAAGCAGAAAGGATTCACAGATTGCTCGATCGAGACAGGGAGAAAAGAGAAAGAGAGGGTCATTAATTCTTCGCCTCCACAATAATATCATCAAATATCAGGTTTGCAAAATCTCCAAGAAAGAATTTCGCATGGATCGATATTTCCCTGAAGATAGCCTCTGTTATTTCCTTTCTTGAGCCAGAGAGTGTAAGGGTTATTATAGTGTGATCCTTATCATATTCTACCTTAAAGCTGTCAAAATCTTCTGAGTCGTCTTCACGTTGTTTCTTATTTTTATGGAATTCCTCTTCAGTCTCATAGTATACCTCCACAATTTTAAGCTTTGTATCTTTATAAGTTCCGGATACTGAGAAGCTGAACTCGTCTGGAATTCTCCCCTGCGTGAACTCGTGTTCCCCTACTAAGCACGTATATGGAGATTTTATGCCATTACCTCCTCTCTCTTTCATGGTTTCATCCTCTCCCGTGTTAACTCATCACCGTGAGAAATCATGC
Source organism: uncultured Thermoplasmatales archaeon (assembly GCA_964541025.1). GTDB lineage: Archaea > Thermoplasmatota > Thermoplasmata > Thermoplasmatales > JAGDXO01. Next base: position 8,183 of record CAZIOW010000033.1, on the reverse strand, counting down.
CTTCGCCTCCTTCTCAACGCCTCCCTTCAAGACCTTCTCAATCCTTATTATAAGGTAGTCTCCCTCGTCGATGTCCAGCTTTTCACGGACTTCTAATGGGATTTGTGCCCTACCAGCTGTGCCTACCTTGACTGGTATCTCTATTTCTTCCATGTTTATCCACCATTGGTAATTTTACCAATAGTAAATATGATGATCAAATATATAGTTTGTGGTTGGTAATATTACCAATCATAAAAAACGTATTTTATCTACAATATGTATATATTACCTGTTACCAATGGACTCATTGGATTTGAAACATGCAAAATCCGTGCTACTCTTTATATTTGATAACGGTACCCTGATGAAGTCTAACTTATTTCACATAGTGAAGAGTCATCAAGTTCTGGATAATTTACTGGAAAGCCTCGAGAATGACGGATATCTAATTATAAACAAGAACGAGAAGGGACCTAAGAAATATACAATAACTTTAACGCCTAAAGGGAAATCAGTGGCCCAGAAGCTCAAGGAAGCCGAGGAGATAGCTTCGGGGAAGCCTGTCCCGAACCCCCTTCTCACAAGGGACCATATGGTGCTCATTTATCTCCTCTATAATGGGGAGATTTTAATATCAAAACTCAAGGAGAAATTCCCGGACGCTTATTCTTCAGTTGACCTACTCAAGCAGTTCTCACTTGTTGAAACGAAAATTGACAAGGAGAAATTCCCGCAGGAGACAATCGTATATTTATCGGAAAAGGGAAAGAAGGTTGCTAGTTGTCTTAGGGAGATTAAGGAAATTCTAGGAGGAGGATAAAATGGGAAATCAGGATAATGTAAAAGGTCTAATATACGACGCGGAAGCCAAGACGATCACGATTACCAATTACACCATTGAGAATGAGGAAGTAGTAGAATTCATAAAGGGCTATCCCGAAGAGAAGAGGAATGTAATCTTTGGCGACATCCTCGAATTGGGGGTCAAATCTCTCAAATCATTTCTGACCGAGAATTATGGGAGATTGATTGAAAGGAGCTTCAATAAAGGGATCTCAGATCTGGACGGTGCAATCTCAAAGAAATTAGCCGATTTGGAACAGCAAGTATTGCAAAAGTTCATTGAGGATTCAAGAAAGAAGATACTGGATGAATTCTCTAAAAGCTTCGACGAAAGGACCGAATCCCTGATTAAAGATATAGAAGATAAGAGTTCTAAACTGGACAAGGAAATTCTAAATTCATTTTTGAATACGTTAAGAGACGTGGTGTTTAAATCCTTCACGGAAGATTTCTCTAAGCTTGCGAATGACCTCAAAGAGAACTTGGGCAAATATATAGTTGAGGAAGAGAAAATTCAGGAAACCACGGAAAAGGGAGAAGAGTTTGAAAATTATATATTCCAGCTATCTCAGATTCCAGCCAAATACTTTGGGGACGATGCAAAACATGTAGGGCCTGACAATAAGACGGGTGACATTTTAATCGAAAACCCTTCTGAAAAATTAAGGTTTGCCATTGAAGTAAAAGATACGAAACTGACAGGTCCGGGTATTACTGATACCTTTTCTAACATGGAAAGGGATAGGAATGTCAAATATTCCATTATTGTATTCAGGAACGCTCAACAGGTACCGGAAAAAATCGGGTCGTTCCATCTGTACGGCATGAATCGGCTGGTAATTGCCTTGGCAGAGTCGCCGGAGGATAATCCAAATCAGTTCATCTTCAATGTGGGGTACAGGCTCATAAGGTTCCTCGCCCTCCACGAAAAATCTGAGGAAAAGGAAGTTGATGTCAAGGTGCTAGCAAGCAGCATTAGAAGCATAAGAGAAACCTTGGAGACTTTTAGGAGTCTTAAGAAGAAGGTTACTGGGTTCTGCAATGATTTATCGCAAAATCTGGATGAACTGAAAAATAAAATTGAAGAAGAACTGGGCAAAATGGAGGGAGAGATCAAGAAATGAGCCATAATTGTGACGCTGGAAGGGTGTCATTGGTAGGTTAGCTACTATGTTTGTTCTCATCGGGATAGCAGCAGTCCTGTCCGTCATACTGAATTCTCACAGTTTCATATCTAGTGGATACAGCTTGTTTGGCGCCCTAGGAGGACTGATGGGTGCACTTATAGGGCTCTTCTTCCTGATTGTTTTTGTGTGGTTTATAATCTGGATATTCAGGTTCGTTGGCTGGTCTTCAAGGAGCTGGAGGTATCAATCCGGGTGGTGGGATCATGATGAATCGATGGAGATATTGAGGGAGAGATACGCAAAGGGTGAAATAACGAAAGAGGAATACTACAGATTGATGAGTGATCTGAAGAGGATTAACTATGACGGGAGGACCAAAGACTAAATTGTGGGACTTTGATCCCCATACTATAGCCAAGCACAAAATTCTGAAAAGATATATTGAAGCCTGGGCACCTATCTTGACCCAAGGAGGTTATAACGGGCGAGTCGTGTATATAGATGGATTTGCGGGGCCAGGTGAGGATAATGCTGGAAAGTGGCAGGGCTCTCCAATCATCGGAATAGAATCTATTGTCCACCATAAGCTTCTGAATAAGTTCAAGGCTGAGATTGTGATGTTCTTCATTGAAGAAAGAAAAGATAGGGCCGATCACTTGGAGAGTCTTTTAAAATCAAGATACCCTAGTCTCCCGAAGATCTTACAATATAAAGTGATAAATGGCGAGTTTAATGACACTTTAGCCCAGATTTTAGATAGTTTGGATAAAGAAGGAAAGAGACTTGCGCCTACTTTTTGTTTTGTTGACCCGTTTGGATGGGAAGACTTGGATATCAATTTATTAGCGAGGTTTATGACTCAAGAAAAGGCAGAACTTTTCATTACTTTCATGGCAGGGTTTATTCAGCGGTTCATAGCAGATGATCTTCATTTGTCCTCTCTTAGAAAACTGTTCTCTGAGGATCAAATGAAGGAAGCCCAAGAAAAGAGATCTGAAGAGAAAGGAGAATTTTTACTCAGTGCCTTCTTGACAAACTTGCTTAGTAAGATCAATCTTATCACGAACGGAAAGCAGATTTACCATATTTCTTTCGAGACGAGAAACTCTTCAAACAATTTGGAATATTATCTGATATACCTGACATCTCATGAGCGCGGCATGGAAGCAATGAAGGAAGCTATGTATTCTGTATCGCATACCGGGGAATTCAAATTTAGTGACTTCGACTTTGATCCAAAACAAGCATCCCTAGTCGATTATGGTATAAGAACCAACTGGGAAGCTAATGCTGCTGATGATTTATACAACCTGGTAAAATCATTAAGCTTAATGAATTTAGAAATGGAGATAGAAAGAGTTAAGCTTCTAGTAACATTGCATACTAAATATGTCTTCAGGAAAGAAATATTGAAAAATTTGGAAGATTCGGGGAGAATAGTAGTAATAGGCCAGCGATCTCGTCCCCGTACTTATCCTGATGACAAAGTTCTGATAAAATTCGTCTAGGATTGTTTAATGTTGTTCTCTCCACCATCTCCCGTTAAGCTGGGTCTCCCTCATAACAGTATTGAATTTTTTCTCAATAATAGGGTCGAAACCACTCAGATTGATTTTCTCATCAAGAGCGAGTTCTAGTTCTCCCAAATTGGATCCTCTAGCATGCAAGGATTCTCCGAATATATAATCTGGTTTAATTTCAGAGAGCTCTCGGGCCATCTCTTTAATGTCTGACTCAGGGTCAGGTCTGATCTTCACAGGTGGAAGAATGGGTGCGAGTATCACACCGGTTATGAGCCCATAATCCTTAGCTTTTCTTAAAATATTGAACCTGGCCGCCGGATCAGCTACCCTCGGCTCAATAAGCTGAGACAATTCACGATTCATTGTAGCAACTGATATTTGAACTCTCACAAGGTCTTTGAACTCAGATAGGAGATCGAAATCCTTAATTACGAGGGGCGATCTAGTCTGAATGCAGAACCTAACCCCATAAGGGAGTGCTATTTCCAGTATCTTCCTAGTTATTCTTGTAAGTTGAGGAAGGTAAGGGTCGTGTGTTGAGGACATAATTACCTCAATTCCCTTCCACCTCTCCCAGTTAGTCTTTTCAATAGCTTCATCTATGTTTTCCGGTACATAAAAATAATTGCCCCATGATCTGTTGACTCCCCTTCCTACTCTCTTGACACCATATTTCTTGTGTATCTGATCCACATAACAAAATCTGCATGCGTGTGTGCAACCAACTGCATAATTTATGGCCCATCCATCAGAGAGCTCTTTCCCTACTCCACCTTTTTCAATTCCTGTTAATTTGGAACGTTTAATCAAGGGAGGATTTATCTTGTATGTACCGTATAAAACAGTCCTCATGTCTCTGTTGAACAGGTAATCTTCTATACTCTCATTTTCTGCTTTAATCTGCGCTATTCTATTTCTCCTTATTGTTATCCATGCTTTTTCTGCCGCCTTACTCTGCCTTTCGTGAACTGCTGTTGACGTAGTCATATTTCATCACTTTTTATTGAAATAATATTATCTTCGACTGAAATTGAGTTTCTTAGTATATCATGAGCTCTTATTGGTGTCTTTGAGCCGTATTTCCGAGAAAATTTTTTATAGTTTTTCTCAGAAATGTACTTAAGATTCATATTAACGTTATAGATTAAAGAATTTAAATATTTTAAGAAGTTTAAATCCTCTAACATCCCTTTATTTCATTCAAGCATAATATCTTATAAATAAGTTAACCCTTCTCTTATGATATTCCAATGAAATTGATAAATGATATTTAAATTGCAAAATAATGAGGAAAAGATTTAACCAGGGTTAAAAGCTTTACAAGGGATTTCGGAGACAAATATTCCCTAAATGAGAAGTGAGATTATCTCAAAAGATAAAGGCCTACTTAGAGCATGGTATTCATTTTTGGATTTAAAATTCCTAAGAATTTCTGTTCCCCGACCAACCTATTGCCAACAGAAAACCTAACAAAGAAGACTAAAAAATAGGTAAACCATAAATACTGCTAATTCATCATTTTTTGATGTCAAAAGAAAAAATGACTAAGGAAGCTGCCGCACGAATCCAATCTAATGCCGATAAAACTGGAAAAAATCAAGACTTTAAGGCAAGGGCTCAATCAGCTGCCGCAAGGAATGAAAAAGATAGGAAATAAAAAAATATACCAACAAAACTAAGTATAAACAATCAATATTCGAGGCTTTATTTAGGAAATTTGAGCTGACGTACATTATATTATAGAACTTTTAAATTATAACCTTGGTTCCCTTCACTCCCCATTACTCATTAAAATAATTATCTTTATTTATAATTAATTAAAATTTAATTTGCTTATTTTGTTATGCCAAGGACTAATTAGGGCAAAACAACCGATAAATTTAATTAGCTAGGACATGTATAATATTTATGACGAAAATATCATGCAAACCTGTTACATTTGGGGGACCAACAGATGAAGGAAAACCCTACTCAAATTTTAAAGAGAGCATAAAAAAAGGTTACGGTGGAGAGAGATTTCTGGGGAATGAGGATCTTTCGGTTGAAATAAAATTATATATAGAGAAAGATCGGATAAAAAAGAATTACAATGATCTCGATAACTTTTTAAAACCAATTATTGATGCCCTAGCTGAAAATAAAGTTCTCGAAGAGGAGCATATTGCAAAGATAATCATTAAAAGAATACTTGTTGATGCCGATGCAGATGAAGGTGTGGACATCGTTATCAACAGAATAGATAAAAATCAAAATTTAGCCTGATTCAATTTGAGGTTCTTATATAAAACTAATTTATAACTCCCAAAGTTAGTAATTTCCACTAATACCAGCATCCCCATTTATTCATCCCATTTTCATAGAGTAGATTCTCATAATTTATCACTTGATCCGGTTTTCCAAATACCTCCTCCATCTCAGGATCAAAAGTTGAAAAGTTCGGGATATAGGAGCCTGAATGCTGATCCATTTTCTCCTTCAGCTGCCTGAAATCGTCCATTGTGAAGCTGTATCTATATTTCTTCCCTGAGGAAAGGAAAGGTGGATCCAGATAGAGAAACACTCTGAGTTTGTTGTATCTATCAATCAGTTCCCTGAAACCCGTGTTCTCAATTATCCATTCCTTAATTTTCAGAAAACAATCCATTCTTATCTTAGGAACATGAGCCTTAGTATATGACCTCTTAATAAATAACAAAAAGTATCCACCCAGTAATATGATCTAACTCACAGAAAAGGGTAAAAAATTGTATAAAAAAATAAAGGAGATAATTGAGATCTTAGACTAGCTCCATCTCTTCCATCAGGGTCTTTGCCCTCCCGCTTGCCATCCTCGAGATCACGTAGTTCATTTTCTCTTCAATGTAATTAATTAAATCCTCCCTACTCTCGGTCTCCACTATGGCCTTTCTGAAGATAGCGTAATCCAGATCAAATTGGTCCTTCCTCCCTATAACATATTCCTTAACAAACCCGTTGTTTTTCTTCGCTGTCATAATTCAAAATTTCGAACACAATATTTGAATTTTATACCTTCTTTGAAAAATTAAAAAATTGAAAAAATGATGGAATCACTTTAATGGATTAATAGTAATGTTGTATAACACCTTAATACACCTTGATCCACAAAAATTATATATTAATCAGGCAATCCATTTGCATGACCCAGCAGAACATGAACCAGGTCAATCCTCCCGCTCCTAAAAAGAGCAGGAAGAAGCTCTATGGAATTATTGGTGCTGTTATAATTATCATAATTATAATTGCTGCCATTGCGTCTATGGGAGGCAATCATGGGAACCAAGGCACCTCTCCTCAGCCATTGATCATCGCCCAGTCCGGAAGTGTTTACAGCCTGTCAGCAGGCCAGTATGAGGAGTTTCAGTTCACCACAAGTTCTGGCGGAACGCTTACCGGCACCTTCTCTGTCTCTGGCGGCAGCGCAACTGCATACGTGCTGACTCCTTCCGAGTACGCAAATTATTCATCTTCCGCAGGTCTTACCTCATATCTATATACAACAGGGCAGGTCACATCAGGAGCCTTCAATACCAACCTGGGACCAGGAACCTATTACATAGTTATCCAGAATGATAACCTTCTCCTTAGCATATCGGTCCAGATAACCAATCCTATAGAGCTGACCCCATAATTATTTAATTTTCTTATATTCCCAATTTTCTTTAAATCCACCCCTCCACGAACTCCCTCATTTCGTGCTTGTCCTCACTATAGAATCATGTCATTAGAATTATTTGATCTATTGGTTCAGATAAATTTATTATAACTAATTATAGTTATTTAATCTGACTGCAAGGGATTATTATGGGCTCAATGGAATTTGAGATGGAGAAGAATTGGTATCCAATTACCTCAAGGTACGTTACATATGTCACCAGGTTCCCAGAGTTGCACGGAAGCAAAATAGGAATATCGTTGCAGATATTAATCGATAAGATGGGTATAAACGGCACTAAATCTACATTTTTAGGTTCAAGTGCAAAAAATCTGCCTGATAAAATAAGGGTAAAAATAGAGTGGGATGATCCAGTGAAGGGTGATTGAATCCATGTCATTGTTCGGAAGGAAAAAACCAACAATGTTTACAGTTGGTTTAAAATCAGACGGTATAGATGCAGAAACTGAAGAATCAGTGGATGCGGTTATGCAAAAACTCGAATCAAATCTTGAGGAATCTGAACAGAAGTTTAAACTTGACAAGTCTTACGGTCTTCAATTGGCTAAAAAATACGCGACACTTGCATTATATTACAAAGGTAGAGACGATATTGAAAAATTCAAAAAATATAGGAAGAGAGCAATTGAAATAATGGATGAGTTGCCTGATCAAAAGAGCGATAATCTTAAAGAAATAAGGGACCTTATCAAGAGATTAAAATAATTTTGATATTTTCAAAGTTAAACCATTCTTAGGAAATCATATTGGTGATATGTTAACGGCGAAATTATTCACATTTTCAAATCAAAAGAACACGAGCTTCCCCTAAATTTAAGCCAAGCAATTCCAGCTATTTATTTCAATCTCAATTTCCGTACAAAATCAAATGTAGTGGTTTACCTTAAAATTTGCCGTATAAAATGCGCCTAGAAATTATACAATTAATGTTAGAAAATAACTGGGATAAGAAAGTTAACAAATCAGAAAGCAGTCCTTTTTATGAATTACACCTGGAAATTTTATTGTTCTTAT
>CAZIOW010000032.1:0-12531 GCA_964541025.1 uncultured Thermoplasmatales archaeon | reverse complement strand
CCATTTGAGATATTACGCCAGTGTTAGATGGAGATATAGATAGAGGAGATACCGTTGTCTTAGTTGTAGTTGTTGTAGGGGTCTTGTGCTGTTCAGAGGCTATGACCACCACAGCTCCAACTACCAATATAATCACTATTACCACAGCTATCCACTTCGCAGCAGAAGACTTCTTCTGGGGTGGTGGACTCTGTGATTGATTTTCACTCTGTGTCATAAAACCACAATCACACAAATAAAAATTATACTTAAATCTTTCCAATTTTTATGAAAAATAATTAATAATCTTCTATTTCGAAAATATTATTTCCACCTGATTATTAATTAAAGAGACAATACAACTTCATTCAATTGTATCCTTTTCTCTGGGGAATAAGACCCTATAGATTCTGAATTCAGCATAAATTAGAAAAGGTTCTGCAATTGTTGATAAAATCACTTCATAGTATGCTGTTTTAGTGCCGATAAGTTCATAGTTTTCTACATACTGAATTGGAATCCCTATATCAATTAAAAAAGAAAGAAAAATGAACCAGTATTTAAGAAGTACAAATCGTGCCCATTCTTTCCAGCCCATTCCTGGTTCTTCGATTATTCTTTTCCTTTCTTCCTTACTTAGCTTCATTGTTTATTTGAAGATTTTTTTCTATGTCCTCGATTTCATCCATTGTACTTCTCTTTATCCCGTGAAGCTTTGATTCTGATTTCAGAATATCATCAGCGTAATGACATGCCACTAAGTGCCCGGGTTTTGTTTCCACGAGTTCTGGTTCCTTCTCCTTGCAAAGCTGAGTTGCAAATCTGCATCTTGTGTGGAATCTGCAACCCGGTGGGGGATTCGCAGGTGACGGAACATCTCCAGATAAAACTATCCTGTTCCTCTTCATTTTCGGATCTGGAATAGGTATAGCGCTCAAAAGGGCCTGAGTATATGGATGTATCGGGAATTCAAAAAGATCATCCGTTGACGCCTGCTCAACAATCTTACCAAGATACATAACAGCTACCCTGTCACTTACTGATCTTATAACAGCAAGGTTATGGGAGATGAAAAGATAGGTCATTCCGTATTTCTTCTGCATTTCTTTTAAAAGATTAAGAATTTGAGCCTGTACTGAAACGTCCAGAGCGGATGTCGGCTCATCCAGAACAATGAAATCTGGTCTCGTAATAATCGCTCTCGCAAATGCTATCCTCTGCCTTTGCCCCCCGCTGAATTCATGTGGGAATCTGTAAAGATGATCTTCGTTCAATCCTATCTCTGAAAGAAGTTCAAGAACCATCTTCCTTGCTTTTTCACCTTTGGCTACTTTATTTACATATAATGGCTCAGCAACAACATCCTTTATAAGCATCCTCGGATCCAACGAAGATACAGGATCTTGAAATACTATCTGCACTTTCTTTCTGAATTCTCTCTTTTTCTTTCCCTTGATCCTGTAAATATCTTTTATTTTGTATTTTTCTATTATTTTTCTTTCTTCCTGCCTTATTTCATTTATCTTATTACTAGAAATTTTGTAATATTCTTTACTGATTTCTTCCATCTGACTTTCATTGATATTGCTCAGATTTTTAGAATCGTTGAACATAAGCGTTCCGCTAGTTGGCGTTATCAGATCTATAAGCACTCTTCCAAGTGTTGTTTTCCCGCAACCTGATTCACCCACCAATCCAAGGGTTTCACCTTTGTAGATTGTAAGGTTAACATTATCTACAGCATACACGTAACCTTTGGTGGTTCCTAAAACTCCACCTTTAATCGGGAAATATTTTCTAAGTCCTGCTGCCTTTAATAGTATTTCACTAATAATCACTCACCTCCGTTCCATTAAATAGGTGGCACGCCACTATATGATTAGGTGATACCTCTATATGCAGAGGAACGTCTACTCTGCATTTATCAAATGCCATAGGACACCTTGGATTGAATCTGCAACCGTTTGGAGGGTTAATTAAATTTGGTACAGTCCCTGGGATACTCTTGAGCTTCTTATCAGGGTTATCTATTCTCGGTATTGATGAGAGTAGACCTATTGTATAAGGGTGTTTAGGATTGTGGAATACCTCATTGACACTACCAACTTCTACAATATTACCTGCATACATCACCGCTACCCTGTCGCACATTTCTGCAATAACTCCCAGATCGTGAGTTATTAATATAATTGAAGTCCCCCTATTCTTTTGAAGTTGACGCATTATTTCAAGTATCTGTGCCTGAACAGTAACATCTAGGGCTGTAGTTGGTTCATCCGCAATCAGTATTTCTGGCTCATTGGCCAGCGCTATAGATATTACAACCCTCTGCAACATACCACCACTCAGTTCATGAGGATATCTTTTCAATATTCCATAAGCGTCTGCTATATTTACTGTCTCCAGTAATCCAAATGATTCCCTTCTGGCCTCCAGAATTATGGGGTCCTTCTTATTCCTCTTTAATTGTTTTGATAATTTGATGAGATTTATTTTTTTGGAGTATGCGGCCAATTTCTTTTCCATTGAGCTGACCTTCAATTCATCTGTTTCCTTAAGTAGCTCCACCCTTAATTTATCCATCTGTCTATCCTGATCAAGTATCCTGTCGTATTTCTGGGGTTTCCTGTTGTAAATAATGCCCTCTTCTATTAAAAGATCCAAATGCTTTAAAAATGATACTGTTCCCTTGTTTGAATCAGCCAATTTAAACAATTCCTCTTTAAGAGCTCCCTGAAAATCTTTTTCTATATCAGGTTTATATTCTCTGAGATCTGCTACCTTTTCTGGATTTATATCCTGATCCTCTTCCATTGTTTTCCTGAATTTTTGAAGTTTCTCAAGGCTCTTTGCAGCCCCCTGTGCAACTTCAAGAATGTAGCTTCTCTTATGGAGAACTAATGTTTCTATTATCTGGTCTTCAATTGTATAGACTGGGTTTAATGCAGCCATTGGTTCCTGAAATATCATGGAGATATATTTGCCACGTATCTGATTGAAAAATAATTCATTCCTCTTGATGAGTCTGTTGTTTCTTTTAATCTTAACTCTTTTTCTGTTAGTTAAAATTTTTGCCTCTTTATCAATGGTTCTCAATATATTTAGGTTTCCTAGGAGGATTTGACCGCTAACTATTCTTCCAGGTGGGTCTGGGATCAATTTCGTGATTGAGTAAGCAGTAACAGATTTCCCGCATCCTGTCTCCCCGACAATTCCCAGAACTTCTCCCCTATGTAATGTTAATGACACATCTTCTATTGCCTTTACTATCCCATCATAGACAAAGAACTGAGTTTTTAGTTTATTTACCTTCAGCACAACTTCCTCTTTGTTAAATTTATTATCTGAAATTTCTTGCACCTTTATCACCTTCTAAGTCTAGGATCCAATACGTCCCTTAATCCATCTCCTAGGAAATTCAAAGACAGCACAAATATTAATATGACAATTCCTGGCACGAGCAATGTCCATGAATATTTGAATACTGCGCTTGTTCCCTGAATAGTAGCAAGACTCATTATACTTCCCCACTCTGCGAGATTCTGGGTAGAGTATCCAAATCCTAGCCAATTTAGAGTAGCAAATCCAAGAATTACATTTCCAAAATCCAAGGATGCCTGAACGAACAATGGATAGACTGAATTAGGAATTACGTGTCTCATAATTATTCTGAATGAACTTGCCCCTGCTGCCTTGGACGCTTCCACATACTTTAATTCTCTGATTGTGAGAACCTGCCCCCTTATAATCCTCGTATAAGTTGGCCACCAAACAATTATGAACGCAAGAATCATTATTTCCAGCGTTCTTCCTAGAATAGCCAACATTGCAATTGCAAGTACAAGGAATGGTATTGATAAGAATATGTCAGTAGTCCTCATAATCACATCGTCTATTACTCCTCCTTTATAACCCGCTATGGAGCCCAGAATTATTCCAATTATGGCACCTATGAATACTATTATTGCTGCCATAAATACATCCGTCCTTGCTCCCTTGACTATGCCATTAAACAGATCATAACCTCCAAAGGTAGTACCGAATGGGAATCTTGCAGATGGTGGCAGAGGAGTGTTATAAATATATTTTCCTTTATACTGTAGTATCTGTACCATATAATTAGGGTTTCCGGGAACAAAGAACGGACCGAATATTGCAAGCAATACGTAGAAAATGGTAACCGACAAACCAAAAACTGCTAAAGGATTTCTTGTAAGGAAATAGAGAGTTCTTTTGAACGATTCCATTCTGCTTCTTAAGCTCCTGGAAAATGAGCTTCCGGATTTTATATTCTGATTCTCTGAGGTCATTCTAATCTCACCCTCGGATCAAGATAAGCATATAGTATATCCACTATTAGATTTGCTACAACTATAACTATTGCAAATATGAACGTTGTAACTACGATGGATGTTAGATCATCATATATAGCTGCTTCGTAAAGCCAAGTTCCCATTCCCGGCCAACCATAAATAACTTCAACAACCACTACTCCACCAAGAAGTCCAGCAAAGAACAGACCCATGATCGTGGTGGTTGGACCAAATGAATTCCTTCTAGCATGCTTCTTTATAACATAATTTGATGGGATTCCCTTTGATTTAGCAGTTCTTATATAATCCTGACCTAATGTCTCCAGCATACTCGACCTCATGAACCTCACAAAGTATCCGAAACTTGTCAATCCTACTACAACAGCCGGGTAAAACAAATGCTTTAGTCCATCCAGGAATGCAGGGATATCTCCATAAATCAATGTATCAATCAGTAAGAATCCTGTGGGCCTAGTCAGACCTGAATACTGACCTGTAAGAACCCAAGGTTGAAGCTGTCCCGTATTTCCAACAAAAGCGTACTGGGCATAATTTATCTGACCTGTAGGATAATTCAGTCTAAGAAAATGTGGAACTAAAGTTGATACTGGACTCACAGCCAGAAGAACTAAGTAAGCAAACCAGAAAGTCGGAATTGAAACAAAGAAAAGGGCCAACAATCTGGTAGCATGATCAACGGGCCTATCTTTTCTTACAGCACTCAGAACACCGATAGGTATTGAAAGCGCGATTGTTATGAAGGTAGCTACCAGCGCTAACTCCGCAGTAGGTGGAAATCTCATTTCGAAAACTGATAATACAGATCTGCCTCCCCCATACGGGTCTAGCGGTGCCGTAAATCCCCATTGACCTGTAAACAGGGCCCCCACATAATATAGATACTGGACGATAAAGGGACCATTAAGGTGCAGAGTTGCCAGAACAGCAGCCCTTGCCTGGGGTGTATGTATTCTCCCCTCATATTCTGAAATTAAGAGATCAATATTGGCGTGGGCCAGTGCAAATGTTATGGCAACAACTCCCAGCAGAACCGGAATCATTAGAAGGAGCCTTCTAATTATGAACACATAAAGTTTCAAATCTTCATCACCGGTAAGTTGAGAATGGAAAACACCTTAATAAATTTAGGGAAAAAAAATATTTTATAATTAGTTTATAAATAAATATACTTTATCCTTTTTATTAAAAAGATGAATCTATGTTTCTATATTCCTACATAATTTCTAAAAAAATTAAAAAAAACTAATTTTCACAGGACAAATTCACCTATTGATTTTGGGAATAGGGTAGCTTCCCTTATATCATCCATACCTCTGATAAATCGCACAAATCTCTCAATTCCTATTCCAAATCCTGCAGACGGGTAGAGACCTTTCTTTGATGCTTCCAGAAGAAGTTCAAATTCTTTCGGAGCCTGTCCTTTTTTAATAATTCTTTCCACTATTCTTTCATACTCATATTCCCTTTCGCCGCCACTAATAGCTTCTCCGTATCCAAGAGGGTAAATTAAATCCATGTCTCTTAATATTCCTGATCCTGGATAGGTTTCTTTATCATAGAATTCCCTTGCCTCTAGAGGTATATCTATGATCCAGAACGGTTCTTTTGCTTCATTACTCAATAATGTCTCAAAATCCTCGCCATATTTCTCTTTTGCATCATTATATTTAATTTTCTTAAAGGGCCTTTTGTATTCTTTTAATTCTGGATTTAGAATTTCAACATCTACCTTCTTTTTCACATTTTTTATCACATGGTTTATCATCTTCTCCCCGATCTCCATAACATTCTCCCTTTTTGCATTTCTAACTTCGAGATCGAGTTGAGTAAATTCCGCTAAATGACGCCCTGTTCTCCTTCTGTCAAGAGGTTCTATCCTTATGTTGGGGGAGAATGAGTATATTTTCTCAAAATAAACCATAGAAAGTTGCTTGTGAAATATCATGGACTTTGTTAGTCTATACTTGTTGCCATAATAATCTATTACCGGGTCCTTCACCGGATGATTCAATGGGTCAGATATTGGTGATATTATGACTGGGTTTATCTCAATAAAACCTTTCGTATCCAAGAATTTTTTCATTTCTCCTCTAACTATCGTGTTTACTTCCATAGAAGCCTTCAATACATTAGCGTCCCTTGAGTAGTAAAAATCAATGGGCTTAATCATAGTTACATTATAAAATTGCATAGTATAGTTTTTTATTTTTATAAAATAAACATAAAGCAGCAAAATAGTTATATTATAAGTTATTATTAAACATTATGAAAGATTTGGATGATATTGATCTTCAAATTTTAAGTTATCTTCAGGACAAAGGAAGAGAACGTGTTACAGCAATTGCCGACGACCTTGGAATAAACAGAGTTACAGCGGCAGAAAGGATAGAGAAACTTGTGAAAAATGGAGTTATAAACAGGTTTACGGTAAAACTGAATTATGAAAAATTGGGTATTGATGTTCTTGCCTTTGTATTCATATCCTTTAAAAAGAATAATGAGATCACTCAAGAAGAGCTTGCAGACAAAATAGCAAGAATAGATGGAGTGGAAGAAGTTCATATAATCGCAGGAGAATTCGACATACTTGCAAAGGTCAGGTCAAAGAATTTAAAGGAACTAGGTGAAAAAGTGATAAACAGAATAAGAGGATTCCCGGGAGTTGAAAATACTTTCTCACATGTGGTATTTCAAACCATGAAGGAGTAGTTTCAAATAGCTTAAAATAGCCTTATAGAAAATTATATTAATGTAAATGTAAATAACAAGGTGGTATCCATGGCAAACTCAGACAACCTATCAATTTTGGAACAGGTTCAGAGTTACGTACAAACTCTAAAAAAACGTGAGGATGAGTTGAAAAAATATGAAGCTTCTTTAAATCAAAAAACAGAAGAGCTTAATAAGAAAGAGAAGAGTCTGAATGATCTTACAGAATCTCTTAACAGAAGGCAGAGAGAACTAATAAGTAAAGAAGATGAAATAGATAAGATAAAGCGCGATTTGGATTCAAAGGCAAAGGATATTGATTTGAAGGAAAAAGAAATACAGGCTTCCTTGAAAAAAGCTAATGAACTAGTAGATGAAAATAATAAATTGAAAACACAATTGCAAGATAAGATCTCCAAGATAGAGAGTGACCAGAAAAATATAGATGTCCTTATCAGGGACTTAAAGGATCATATAAAGTCATTAATTGAAGGCAAAGAAGTTACTCACGAGGAAATGATCCCATGTCCCAACTGCGGTACGATGATATCAAAGGACGCAATCATTTGCTATAATTGCGGGTTTGATCTGACAGCAAAATAATATCTTTGATTATTTTATTTATTTTTAAAGGGCTAACGGTTACCAGATAGAGTAATAATTTAGATGGATAATCAATATCTCCTATCATATTTATTCCATTAACATTAGCTTCCATGATTGGAACCCAGAGGTGATAATATTTTTCAAATCTGTCAAACAATCGCCTTAAGGTGTAATCTCTCTTTATTTCTTTGCCAAAGTTGGAATACCATATCCTTTGGTAATTTTCGAGGATGCCTTCATCCAAAAAAATGGCATCTGAGAGTGAATCTGAGGATTTTAATGCGGCATATAGGCCTCCTCCTGTGGTAGCTTTATTCAAGCCTGCAGAGTCGCCAGTCAGAAATATGTTATTCTTTCCAAGTTCTGTCGGCCCAATTGGAATAATTCCCCCTCTCTTTCTGATAATTTTTTTTCTACCAACAAGATTGTTGACTACGTCAAAAGAGCCTTTTCCCGATGCTCCAATTTCCGTTTCATTTTCGTGAGGTATTTCCCAGGAAAAAAATTCGGGTGTTTTATTACGGTCAAGGTAAAGTTTAACATTATCACTTTTTTCAGCCACATCGAATTGAAGGGACGGAAGCATTTTAGGTGCCTTTATCCCTGTAAAATTTCTTACTTGACTCATAGGTCCGTCACTGCCTATCAGAAATCTGGTTTTATATTCATTAAATCCTTCCTTTCCGCTTGTATAAACATCTATTTCTCCTTCCTTAACTGAATAAGCATTAAACCTTGTCTTTAAAAAGATTTCAGCACCTGATGCCTGAGCTAAATCTGAAAGTTTTTTGTCCAGCGCTATCCTGTCTAATACAAACATCTTTTTAGAAGATAATGAAAATGATGATAACGGAGTAATTATTTCTGCTCGTTCAGGCTTATCTATAACAAGGTCATAACCAACTAATTTTACAACTCTTTCATCCACAAGTCCGGAGCAATGATTGGGCTTCCCTATTTCTGACTTTAAATCTATCATCAGTACTTTAAACCCCTTCTGCGCAAGATTTGATGAAATTCTTCCACCAGATGGGCCTGCACCAACTACTATTGCATCGTACATTTCTTCTTTATCAACATTTAAGTATTATAATTCCATGATCGGAAAGGTGCAACGATGGCGAGAATGCATACCAGAAAGAGAGGGAAATCGGGCTCAAAACCACCATTAAGAGAGAGTAAACCATCCTGGGTATCAATGAATAATGATGAAATTGAACAGTTAATAATGAAGTTAAAAAGGGAAGGAATGACAAAATCAAGGATAGGAATGATATTGAGAGATCAATATGGCATTCCAAAAGTAAAGGAGCTTACGAGTCAAAGAATATCAAAAATTTTGGAGTCAAAGAATATTAATGACTCAATTCCCGAGGATCTTGTATCGCTAATGAAGAAGGCCGTTAACCTTAACAAGCATTTGATTTCCAATCCTAAAGATTTAAAGAATAAAAGGGGCCTTCAGTTGATAGAGGCTAAAATTAAAAGATTAGCTGACTATTATAAAAGAAACAATAAGTTGCCGAGTAACTGGTTCTATTCAATAGAGACAGCAGAATTACTAGTCAAATGATAGAATTAAAGGATGAATATCTATCAAACTTCAAGAATGCTGCTGAATTTATAAGAAATAATGATAATTTCAGGATATTCAGCCACTATGATGCCGATGGAATCTCATCTGCGATTATTCTGTCAGAGACTTTAAGGAGAGTAGATAAGAGATTCCATCTAACTTTTTTGAAATCATTTGATTCTGAAATAATCAAAGAATCAGAGGGAAAACCCTTAATTATAAGTGATCTGGGGGCAGACGGAATTGAGAATTTCAATACTGAATTGACATTGCTCGTGGATCATCATACTCCACCTGTTCTGGAAACAAAAAGAATTTTTGACCTCAATCCTAGGAGTTATGGATATGATGGAAGCAGGGAAGCTTGTTCAAGCACAGTAGCATTTATAACGTCTATTTTAGTTGATGAAAGAAACTCAGACCTTTTCCCTTTCTTTATGAGTGGCCTAATAGGGGATAAACAGGATATAGGAGGATACTTTGGTATAAATTCAAGAATTGTAGAAGAATATGGAAGAAATTTTCAGTTCAAAAAGGATTTAAATTTAGATGGAGAGAATATTACAGATGCAATTTACTATTCCACAGACCCCTATTTTAATGGGTTGAGTGGTGATAAGGAATCTTCAAGAACTTTTGTCAGTGAATTGGGTATAGATATCGGCGCAAAGTTAGAAGACCTTTCTGATAATATGAAGACCAAAATGGCTGATGCTCTGATGATAAATTTATTGAAGGGAAAGACAGCAAAGGAAGGATATGACTCACTTGTTATAAACAAATATTATTTTAAGTCTGTTGGATTAAGCGACCATTTACTTTCAAGCTACATAGATTATGCAGGAAGAAGCGGAGAAATGGGTCTCCCCGTGTCCTGGGTTATGGGAAATGATGAGGCCCTAGACAATATGCGCAAGATATGGATTTCATTCAAGGAAGAAATATTAGCTGAAATAAAAAACGCTGTGAAGGATTTAAAGACAAGGAAGAATATTCAATATTTTCATGTGAATTCACAATCTTTGGCAGGCACAACTGCAGGAATCTGCATGCTCTATCTATTTGAAAAAGATAAACCAACTATTGCCTTGTATAGAAACAAAAATATTAAGGTGTCTTCAAGGGCAACTTGGGAATTGATAGATAAAGGGGTAGACCTCTCCCTGGCCTTATCCAAGGCTGCGTCTTCTGTAGGTGGACATGGAGGGGGGCACAACATTGCCTCCGGAGGAGAGATCCCATATGACAAGGAAGAAGAATTTCTTGAATTGTTGGATAAGTTAATAGGTGATCAAATTGGAAATTCCAAAAAATCATCCTAGATATCAGAGTTTGAAGCAAAGAGAGAGATTACTGGAATTCTATGAGAAAGGAATAGTCACTATTTCAGGACTAATATCGCATGGAAGGGGTGAGGCTTTTGATTACATGCTTGGCGAGAAAAGTACAGAATTTGCGCTCCAGGCTGAGATGGCCGCACTCCTTAAAATTTTAAAATCCAAGAATCCGGTGATATCAGTTAACGGAAATGTAACGGCCCTCGCTGATGAGGAAATAGTTGCCTTTGCAAGAAAATACAATATCAAGGTTGAAGCCAATATTTTTTACTGGTCTGAGGATAGAATAAACAAAATTGTTGATCATTTTAAAAGTCTTGGGCTAAATATACTTGGAAGAAATCAGAATGCAAGGATACCGGGTCTCATGCATGACAGGGGAAGATGTGAACAGGAAGGAATATATACAGCTGATACTGTTTTAATACCACTGGAGGATGGAGATAGGGCCGAAGCTCTTAAAAAAATGGGGAAATTTATAATAACTATTGACCTAAACCCACTTAGCAGAACTTCACTATATGGTGATATTTCCATTGTTGATGATGTCCTCAGGACATTTCAGAATTTCAATAATTTCAATTTGAATGAGTTAACAAAGGTTTATGAAGATTTTGATAATCATGCTAATTTAGAAAATATTAAGAAATTCATAGGGAAGAGGATGAATACACTGACATCCTGGCCAGAAATTTAGTCAAGTTGCCCTTTCCTTGAGCATCTTAATTATCTTTCTTGTTCCATTGAATTCGCTGTCGGAATATTTTGAGATGTGAACTATTTTAAGGTTAAGTCCTCTTTTTTTGGCCTCTTCTATTATTTGATTTTCATCAAATTCCTGATCATATCCAAGGGCTAGAATGTCTGGTCTGACCAGATTCAAAATATCATATATATTGCCTTCGAGACCTAAAATGGCTAAATCGACTGGTTTCAATGCAGCTACCATTGCTAATCTGATATTCTCCGGGATGAATGGCTTTTTCTTCATTTTTTCTGCTACAGAGTCTCTCGCAACTACGACTACCAGTTCATCACCCATCTTCCTTGCTTCCCTTAAGAAATGCAGATGACCTGGGTGCAGGATGTCGAATACACCTGTAGCCATAACTCTAACCATATTGGGTTATTGATTACACATTAAATAGTGTTTCTGAGATGTTTCAATAGCCTTACAGCATTTCTTGAGCCTTCATATGGAATGGTATAATAATTTTCAATGGTTTCCTTAATCTCATATCCCGAATTTTTATATAATCTCAAAGCTGCTACATTCTTTTCAAAGGTCTCAAGGATCATTCTGTTGCAACCATTGTTTACCGATATTTTCTCTATTTCATTTAATAAAATTTTTCCTATCCCTTTCCCTTGCATACTTGGGTCAACGGCAATGCTTTCCAGATGAGCTATGCTTGAATTCTTCCTAAAATAAACTGTTGCATAAGCAGCAACTTTCTTATCTTTTTCAAAAACAACTGTTACGGAATTTGCTTCCGTAACCATATACTTCAAAGTTATATAATCATAGGCGTGAATACCAAATGCTCTATTTTCTACTTCCCTTATTGATTCGATATCCTCCTCGGAGGCAAATCTTAGATTTTCCTCAGAAGTCATCATCATCGTCGTCATAATCGTCGTCATCGTCATCTGGTCTTCTTTTTATAGGTTTTTCCATTTGACCCACCCGAATGGGGAATTCAAAATGATATATTAATATGTTTCTAACTTGTGTTGTCGGGTAGGTCATAAATATCCTTAAAATGAATATTCTATGCCTCTTTCCCTTAAATTATATTATTATTTTTCGATTATGAAATAAAAATTTATTTCAATAATTATTAAAACATTGAAAATATACGGTATGATGATGGGCGCATGGCCTAGCATGGATAGGGCAACGGCCTCCTAAGCCGTGGGTCAGGGGTTCAAATCCCCTTGCGCCCGTAGGGTTCATAGCATCGCCCAACTGTTTTTGAACCCTCCATCA
>CAZIOW010000031.1:0-12577 GCA_964541025.1 uncultured Thermoplasmatales archaeon | reverse complement strand
TTATCCATCCCCTCCCTCACGGAAGGGGACTTCCGCCCCCTTAGCCCCCATTAGGTTAAAAGTCTTTTCTCAATGTCCTCCCTCTTCTCTCCTGAACCCAGAAGTGCAACTGGTACACCTGTCTCCTCCTCTATAAATTCGATGAATCTGTTGAGATTCTTTCTATTATCATCCCACTGATCAAATGATACATATTCCACTCTGTCTACCCTTATATTAGGATCATATTCCTTGATTTCTGAACCATCCTTAATATAGGAAACTCCAACCTTAATATTCTTGAATTTACCAAGAACGTCAGTTTTAGTGAGAGCAATATAATCTAGTGAATTCAATTTTACCGATCTTCTAAGCATTGGAATATCAAGATAGCCTATTCTCCTTGGTCTTCCTGTGGTTGCACCGTATTCATTTCCAAGTTTTCTCAACTTCTCAGCATCTTCCCCCTCCAATTCGGTAGGAAAATAACCTTCTCCAACCCTTGTAGTGTATGCCTTTGCCACCCCCAGAAACTTGCCGAAATATTTTGGTGAAAGACCTGTACCTACGGTGACCCCCCCGGTTATTGTATGAGAAGAAGTAACAAAAGGATATGTCCCGAATTCCACATCAATGAATGTCCCCTGTGCTGTTTCAAAGAGAGCGGAGCTGCCTCCATCAATTTCTCCTCGCAAGTATTCAGACGTATCAACAATATACTTGCTGATTCTATCATAGTTGCCAATCAAATCTTCAGCCATCCCCTGCCTTAACTTAATGTTGTAAATAGAAGATAAAAATTCCAGTTTTTCCTTCAGAACCCCAGGATCCTTGAAATCTTCAAGTCTGATGCCGTATCTCCCGAACTTTGATTCATATGCAGGCCCGATCCCCTTGAGTGTAGTTCCGATAGATCCTTTCCCCCTCAGATTTTCAAGAAATTTATCCCTCTCGATATGAATATCAGTTACTATGTGAGCAAGATTTGAAATCTTCAGGTCGAAACTGCTCTTAAATTTTGAAAGAAAATCAATTTCTTCATTAAGTTTCCTGAGGTTGATGACGACACCATTTGCAATGACTGATGTTCTAGCCCTGAGGAAGCCAGCTGGAACAAGATGATATTTAATTGTATTCCCTTCTGTTACCACTGTATGACCTGCGTTCTCTCCGCCATTGAATCTGATGCTCATATCATAGTTGCAGGAAAGATAATCAATAATTTTTCCCTTGCCTTCATCACCAAACTGGCAACCAACTATTGTTAAGGTATCCATTCTGACCTTTTGTTAAAGTATTAATGACAATAATAATTTTATGGATTGGATTGAGAAAGATTTTTAGTTTTACAGGGTCATCTAAGTTTATTACTTTAAATAAAATACTCGATCAATGATAAGTGGAAAGATAAGTGCTCTATTAACTGGTATTCGTTTTTACCCGAGGATAAGATATCTTAGATATTATAGAAAAGTTCTGGAATCAACAGGAAAACCTCCTGATATTGAAAGAAGCAAAGAAGAAGCAAGGAAGCTCAGGGATGCGTTCATAAAGTCCGGCCCGGTATTCATAAAACTGGGGCAGATGCTATCCTCGAGACGCGATGTTATACCTGAAGAATATGTAGAGATACTTTCTGATCTCCAGGATAATGTTCCAATGCCAGATTTTGCCCAAGTGAAGGAGGAGATAGAATCAGAAATAGGGAAGATTGACGATGTCTTCGAGATATTTGATCGTGCTGGAATATCCGGGGCAAGTCTGGGTCTTGTTTACAGAGCAAGATACAGGGGAAATGATGTGGCAGTGAAGGTCAACAGACCACACATAAAGGATATCATAAGGAAAGACAAGGTGAAGGTGGCAGAGTTCATAAGATTACTTGAGAGCAATACTGGAAGGTCATTTGCGCTAGCTCCATTCATAGAAGAATTTCTAGCTTCTTTAGATACAGAACTTGATTATGAGAGGGAAGCGCAATCAATAGGGATTATAAGGGAAAAGATAGATGAGCTAGATTTAGAAATAGAGGTTAAGGTTCCTCACGTATTCAAAGAAATTTCTACAAAGAAAATACTGGTGATGGAATATCTCGATTTTATTAAGATTACTGATACTGAATCATTAAGAGAGAACAATGTTGATCTTAGGAAAATGGCGAGGGTCATTGATAAGCTGTTTATCAGACTTGCGCTGAGGGAAGGCAGATTCCACGCTGACCCCCATCCAGGAAATCTTGGCTGGATGCGGAATGGACAAATTGCGCTCATGGATTTTGGAATGACCTCACAGCTGTCGGAGGATATGAGGAATAAACTTGTGATGGCATATTATTATCTTGCAAAACTTGACGCAAGGAATCTGCTGAGGACTCTGGTAGATATGGGGATTGTAGATCCTTTAGCAGACAGAACAGTAATGGAAGAAGGAATAGCAATGGTACTAAAGGATTTTCAGGGAAAGGAGCTTGACAGGATAGAATTCCAAGAACTTATGAACAGGGCAAATTCTGTTCTCATAAGATTTCCATTCAGGCTTCCATACAATCTGGCCCTATTTGCTAGAATGTCAGTTATTTTGGAGGGAGTATGCAAAACACTTGACAAAGATTTCAATTTCGTGTCTGTTGTAATGGAAATAATGGAAGAGGAGCATAGTTCGTGGGAAATACTTAAGAAGAGGATTATGGGGATACCTGCGAGTGTCGAAAAAACAATAAGAGACTTTCTTGATATTCCAGAACTGCTAAGAAATCTCAACAGGAGAAATATGAATAATAAAAATTACAGTATTTCAAGTCCTATAATCGCCTCTGGATTCTTGATATCTGGTGCCATTCTCATTAATAGACCACTACCTTCGGCCATTATGTTTGTTCTTGGAATAGTCTTTATAGTCTTTTCTTTCAGGAAATAGTTACATTCTTTATTTCCTTTCTTTTGACGGTTATTGTGAGAACACCATTTTCCATTTTTGCACTTACCGAATCGGTATCAAACTCACTCATTATCCTTATGAATTTGGAAAAATCGGAAACCCTCTCCTCGTATATTATTCGTCCCTCAAACTCCTTCTTTCTGCTTCCAGAAACCTTTAAGCCTGTTTTGGTTGTGAGTATCTTGATATCTTCCTTCTTGAATCCTGGGAGATCAAGGTAGATATGAAGAAATTCTCCGTCCTCGGTTATATCCATCGCAGGATAGAAAATCTCCCTGATATCCTTAATTCTCTGACCTGCCTTTTTCATAACATTTTCAATAGGAATTTCCATATTTAAAAATGGAAAATAATAATTTAATCTTTTTGTCATTACTGTCTTAGGCAATAATAGACCTGATCTCTCTCTCCCTAGCATCAAGCCAATCTTCATTTCTGCTGCTGATGTAAATTCTCATAATCGGTTCCGTTCCTGATTTTCTTATCAATATAAA
This sequence comes from uncultured Thermoplasmatales archaeon, assembly GCA_964541025.1. Taxonomy (GTDB): domain Archaea; phylum Thermoplasmatota; class Thermoplasmata; order Thermoplasmatales; genus JAGDXO01. Next base: position 9,167 of record CAZIOW010000031.1, on the reverse strand, counting down.
GCTGTCTCCATCCAAGGCTCTGAAGCCATCAATATTATCAATCTTATATTTGCTGTAGAGATCACTGGCCTTGCTTACAATGGCTTCAAAATTTCCCTTTAGCTGGAGTTTAATTCTTCTTATCCTATAATCAGGCATCCCTTTTATAAGGGATGATATAGGTTCATCTGTGGATGACATTATGTCAAGCATCATGGCCAGGGAATATGCTCCGTCTCTTGCATTGAGGTGCTTTGGATATATAACCCCCCCATTTTCCTCACCACCAAAAAGCGCCTTAGTTTTGGAAAGAGTTTCAGATACAATAGGGGCACCGACCTTTGTCCTTATGACATCAACACCGTGCTTCTGAGCAATATAATCAATAAGAAAACTTGAAGAAACAGGTACAACTAGGTTTCCTTTCTCTTTCTCCAATATGTGGTCCGCTATCAGTGCAACGACCTTATCCCCATCTATGAAATTTCCCTTCTCATCTAAATATACTGCCCTGTCTCCATCACCATCATGAGCAACAGAAAGATCAAAGTTTCCATTCTTGGCTGCTATTATCAGGTCCTTAAGATTATCTTCCGTAGGCTCTGGATTTCTACCAGGGAAGAAACCATCTGGATTTGCATTGAGTGTCAGATAATATGTCTGCAGGGATCTTAAAAGTACAGGTGTTGTAGTAAGGGTAGTGGAATTGGCACAATCAGCAGCTACTCTGAACCTTTTTCTTCTAATAGAGTTCGGTGACACATTTGAAAGAACTGCCTTTATGTATGGGGCAACGGCACTATCTTCTTTTGATCTGCCTACAAAATCCCATGTTGTTCTTAGGAAATGTTCATTTGTTATAATATTTTCAAGCTTACCCTCCTCATCTTTGCTGGGATGCGCACCATCAGGTCCTATAACTTTAAGCCCATTGAACTCGGGAGGATTGTGAGAAGCCGTAATCATAATCCCCGGTATGGAATTAATCTTGCAATAGACCTGAATTCCCGGGGTTGGAATGAGGCCCAATTTTATAACATTTTTACCGGAATTCATAATCCCAGCCGAAACAATGTTTGTAAGAAGATCATAACTGGTTCTGCTATCATAACCCACAGCAACAGTATCACTATCGTAAAATGTGGAAACAGCCATTCCTAGGCGGAATCCTAGCTCAGGATCAAGTGTTTCATTCAATATCCCTCTGATACCATTTGTTCCAAACAATGACATGAATCGTGATTGAAAAATTAATAGAAATACTTTCTCTGAATTGATTATTGATAAATATCAGAATTCAATAATAGAGGGTGAAGTGGAAGGTAGTAATGGTAACATTGGTTATAATAGTTATAGGCCTCGCAGTTACAGCTGCAGGCTCAATAGACGAAAGAAGTAGCGTCAGCCCAACCCCAGGGGAGATTCATGTCGCCATGCATTATCTTTCAAGTTCAGAATACATAAGCCAGAATGTATCGTTTGGTTCAAATGAATCAATAGTTGCATATTACAATACAACCAATTTTTACCTTCTAAATTCTTCATCAGATTTCTTGAATAGCCAGCAAAATATTTCCAAAATCAGTATTAAACCAGTTCAGCAAAATGAAGGGGAAAGTTATTACAACGATATTAACGGAACTTACCGGATAGTGGTTTTTTCAAATCATATACCAGATGTTTATTATTCATTATTAAACCAGACATATTCTGGAAGCATAGGAAATATAATTGTGATAATAGGTCTAATTATAATGCTCATAGGAATGGTCTCTCTCGTGATGGTAATATTCTTTCCTGAGCCCGAAGAGTGATAGCTGAAGGCTAAATCATTATTTTTTCATAAAAAATTGAATCGGACATGGTTACTTCCGTAAAACTAATGGTTTTGTTGGTCAATGAATAATACTCCCTTATTACATTATCCTTAATTTTTGCTATTATTGGGGTATCTCCGAATAATAAAACTGACCCAGAGTATTCGCTAACATTGAATGAGAAGTATTCAGCTCCATTCTTCAGCAAGAAGTCCCCAACAATTCTTTGAAATTGTGAAAGTGCACCTAGATTGAACATGATGGACTGCGAATAAAGCGACAGTGCGTTAAGGAATGAATAAATATCATTTTTTTCTGATGCTTTTTTCATATCACTATAATACTCTATTTCCTTTTCATAATGAGCCGCTAATAAACTGAATGGATATTTCAGCTGATTTTTTTCCTTTTTCATCATATTTTCTTCAAAGAATTTTCTCCTGTATTTTCGGAATGCTCCTAGGTTTGTATTACTCTCTAATGAGTTCTCTTCTATTAGATACATTGAATAAGGTTCAAAATTCATAATCTCATTCCTGAACTTTTTATCCTTGCCTTCTGAGAACAATAAGTTATTCTTCCTCCCTTCTAATTGAGTCAAAGCTTCATTGTAGAAAAATTCACCAGTGACTTTTTCCTGTATTTCGTTGTTGATTTGGAGTATTTCTGAATTAGATAGTCTAATACCATTAGCAAGTGAAAAAGAAAGTATGATAGAAGATATAAAAGAACTCAGATATCCAGTGCCTGAGTTGAAGTTGATATCATTTCTAATTATAGCCCTCAGTCCATTTTGCCATCCTCTCTGCATTGAAATATTTGCCATAATTTTTAAAGGGTCTGACCAAGTGCCATCAGTTGAAACCATTTTGTAATCGCTAACAAACGTTTCTTTATCTACCCACTCTATTTTACTGTTCTTTTTCACTAATAATTCCAGCTTTAAAGATAATGGGAATGACAATGAATAACCATTGCTGGATATAAAAGGTGAACCAATTAAAGTTGCCACTGATGGTATCTCCACCCTGAAACCGCCTTCAAATGAATTTAATGTTTCCTGATCGAACACTTTTCAACAAAGATTTTTAACATAAAAGTTTTCTTGACTGTATGATTATTTCTGATGGAACAATTCTTGATCTGATTCAGGCTGGAAAGCTTGACATCAAACCATTTAATATCGAAAGACTCACACCAAATGGTTACGATTTTGGAATCGATGAAGATGTAGTGTTGCAGCCAGGAAAGGGAAGACAGATAGAGACTTCAGAGGCAGTATTTTTACCTGATTTCATAGGAGCTATGATGTTTCTAAGATCATCATATTCGAGAAGAGGGCTTATTGCAAGCTTTGGCTTTGTCGATGCGGGATTCAAAGGAAAGATAAGATTTTTTGTCTATAATAGCGGGGATGAGGAAATAAAACTGACCAAAGAAAAGGGAGTATTTCAAATGATATTTATGAATCTTGACAAGCAAGCTCTAAAAAATTATGAAAGCAGGTCAGGTCATTATCAGAATCAAGGCTTAAAATGAATAGAAATCCTCAATATATTTTCATCTTTTTTATATGATTTTTAAATTAGTTAAAAAAAATTTTAGCTAATATAATCTCCAGTACCGAGAGGTTCATCAGTTCTTATTGAAAGTTCTAGCGCCACTTCATCATCCATCTGGTAGGCTTCTTTTTTATTTGTGAGAATCAATTCGTATTTCTTGTCTGGAAATGCCTTTTCAGCCGCTGAATGCAAGACCTTTACAAAGCCTTCAAAGTAAATTTTGACAAGTCTCTTATGGGCTTCCTTGACAAACTTGTTTATTTCTTCAGAGATGAAATTGTTAGCATCATTTATTCCACTGAACTCATTATTATCAAACACTACAAGATTTCTGGCATCTTTCTTAATCTCTTCCATTGCTCTGTCAGCTACCTCCTTCCTATTATCTTCAAATTCAAATGGCTTTATGGCATAAAGACGGTAAGGTTTTGAAAATTCATTGCATTTCCTTATCATTTCAATTGTTCCACCGGATCCAGTTCCTCCACCTAGAGTTGAAATTATTATCAGCAGATCAGCATTCTCCACTATTTGTTCATAAATTCCTGGAAAATCGTCTTTCATTGCTTTTTTTCCTACATTGAGATACCCTCCTGAATCCCTGTTTCCCACGGTTATGTCTTTACCAAAAGTGTAGGCGGTTACACCATCCCTCTTTACATTTGATATGTCATCTGTGTTCAGACAGAACATTTTCAATCCGGGTAATTTTCTTTCTAGTTTACTTGTTATGTTGCACCCCCCTCCACCGATACCAACACAAGCAATCATGGGCTCTGGCAAATAGCTTTTAAAGGGGGCACAGTTTGCCATCTCATCAAAAATTTCATCTGCATATTCATTCATCATCTTCACCTTCATGTTTTTTCTTCTCTTCTTGAGGATCAAACAGGTTGTTCATGCCCATTGTGTTGAAAGAATCGAAATATCCGCGTTCCTGTCTAACTATCCATTGTGTTAGTACCTTTTCATAATTGGCTGCCTGTATTATTTTCTCTATTGCATCATCCCTGTCTTTAGCGATTCCTTTAAGAACCAGCTGGTCTATTAATTTTAAGCTAGCCCTGGACAGATTGTACTGTGGTTCAGTTCTTTGTACTTCTTCCTTCCGTGCAGGCTTTTTGATGAAATCATAAATTGCCGCTCTAATAAACTCCGACTTTGTTTTGTACTTTAGCGTGGTACTCAGGAAATCATTTATCTCATCATCCTCCTGTGGAGTTAGACGAAGAGCAATCCTCCTTGTACCACTTTTATCCATGTACTACCATTCCTCTGGAAATACATATGAAGATAATGGTATTTAAATGTTTTTATTCAATTAATTTTTTAAATTTTTAGTTTCCATAAATAATAATTCATGCAATAAATTTATTTTAATTGTAAAAGTCTATATTTATTGATATTATAACAAATAAAATTATGGAATAGATGTTTGACGTAATGGTGCATTGTGTCAAACCATTGGGGTAACATTGTATGTCACTTGGTGTCAAATGTCGAATTATGTATGTCAATTGTCAAGTTCTGGATGACAACATTTACACTCAATGTTTTTAAGGGACTTTTTAATATATATAATATGGAGAACTTTGATTATTCAGATCTTCTGAAAAAAGCTAAATCATCAATCAAAAATAGGGAGGAAAAGAAGAGGTTTCAGGTTCCAAATCCTGATGTGATATATGAGGGAAAGCTGACCATAATTAAAAATTTCAGGGAGATAGTTGATACTATAAACAGAGATCAGGAGCATGTTTATAAGTATCTGCTAAAGCAGTTTGGCCTGTCAGGTGAAGTTTCTGATGGCAGGCTGATTCTTAAGGGTAAGCTTCCTGAAGAGTCAATTCACAAGGCAATTCAGGAATACCTAAGGATTTATGTCCAGTGTTATGAGTGTGGTAATTATGACACGGAATTGATAAGACAGAACAGGAATGAAGTAGTCAAATGCAAGGCTTGCGGTGCAGAAAGACCTCTTTATGCTCACAAGGAGATCAAATTTTCCGATGAGAAAATTGAGGAAGGGAAAATTTATGAGATAACCGTAACTGACATCAATAGGGATGGTGACGGTATAGCCATAAAAGGCGATATAACTATCATGATACCAGGAGTTAAAAAAGGGGAAAAGGTCAGGGTAAAAATCGACAGGATAAAGAAAAATTATGCGCTTGGTATCCCGGTGAAATAGTTTTGATAATTTTGGATACTAACACTATCATATATTCCGTACAAAATAAAAGGAGAATAGAGGATTTTGTAGATGAGATAATTGCAGTTCCTTCATCAGTTATTAATGAGCTCACTGGCCTTTCAAAAAATAATAGAGATGCGATGACAGCACTTCATATTGCGTCAAGATACAGAATAATAGAAGTGGTATCAGGTGGAGATGCTGGTGTCGAAGAGGCTGCTAGGAAAACAAATTCGAAAGTGATTACGTCTGATAGCGAACTCAAAGAAAGACTTTCAAAAAAGGGGATACAGACAATGTCATTCGGTATCAAGGGAGTGAGAACTTAGTGGATCCTGTGTTGTTTGATTTTCTAAAAATGCTAGCGTTTATAAGTAAATCTGGTCTAATAGAAAGTAGCACAAAAGAAATAGCAGAAAGAACACAACTATCACAGCAATCCGTTTCAAGATATTTGATAATGCTCGAAGAGAAGGGCTATGTTGTGAGAAAGAGGATAAAAAATGGCGAGGAAATATTGCTCACGGAAAAATCATTTAACGAGTTCAAAAGAGAAAAAAATGAACTTGAATTCATAATTAAGAAAGGAGAGTATATAGAAGTGGAAGGAACTGTTTTCTCAGGAATGGGAGAAGGCTCATATTATATGTCAAGAGAGAGGTATGTCGAAGGTGTAATGAAATATCTTGGATTTAGGCCATACCCAGGTACCCTGAATGTCAAAATAGATGAAGATTATTCATTTCTTACTTTAATAATACCTTCAATAAGCGGATTCCACGTAGAACCCTTTGAAGAGGGTGGGAGAAAATTTGGCGGGATAAGATTGCTGAGGGCAGAATTGGGGGAAGAAAGTTGCGGCATCGTGATACCTGAGAGGACGCACTACAATGGAGTTCTTGAAATAATCTCAAAGATAAAATTAAGGGAAAAATTGGTAATAAGAGATAACGACAGAATAAAAGTAAAAATTTTTAAATAGATTTTTACTGTATATTTTCAATAATATCTTCTGTTTCCATCTCTCTTTCGCAGTAATGGCATTTCAGAACTAAAGGATCCTTGGAAACCAGGAGAAATGAACTTTTCACGTGCTCCCCGGAGTTTGTAATGCATTTGGGATTGCTGCACCTGAGAATCCCTGTAATAATATCTGGTGTTTTTACTGAAAATTTCTTTATTACACTGTAATCTTCAACTATTGAAATGGTTGCCCCCTCTGCAACAAGGGCTATTTTGTTCAATTCAGATGAATCAAGAATTCTCTCCTCTATTTTTATCACATCCTTTAGACCAAGTTTTTTACTTTTTACGTGCATTGCAATTGATACAGTAAGTCCAATATCATCGTCTATGTTTAGAATTTTCAATACCTTAAGAGCTCTTCCAACGGGGATATGATCTATAACCGTTCCCTTCTGAATTTTCTCTATTTTCAACAACTTTTCATCAGACAAATTACTCACCCCTGAGAATAAGATCTAGCAGAGCCATCCTGACAGGAACTCCATAGGAAGCCTGTTTGAAGTATTTTGCCTGAGGAAGATTATCTATCTCAACAGGAATCTCATCAACCCTCGGAAGCGGGTGCATTATTATCATACTTTTCTTACCCCTGGCAACTGTAGATGGTTTTAATATGTAACTTCCAGCGACCTTCTTATACTCTTCAGGATCTGGGAATCTTTCTTTCTGGATTCTAGTGACATATAGTACGTCAAGTTTTTCTATCACATCCTCGAGATCGAAATGCTCCTTTACAGGAACTTTTTTCTCAATTTCTTTCCTGATATGTTTAGGAATTTTAAGAGTGTCAGGCGATATGAAATGAAGGTTTACATTGAAGTTTGATAGTGCCTTTGAAAGTGAATGAACAGTCCTCCCATATTTTAAGTCACCTACGAATCCAATCGTCATATCATCAACCTTGCCAAGCTCCTTCCATATTGTGAATATGTCAAGAAGGGTCTGCGTCGGGTGTTGGCCTGCTCCATCGCCGGCATTTATGATAGGTACTTCAGAATATTCTGAGGCTAACCTTGCAGCACCCTCTGACGGGTGCCTTATGACTATTGCATCTGAATATCCATCTATTATTCTTATGGTATCCATAAGCGTTTCTCCCTTTACAACCGAGGTGCTTTCAATAGAACCAAAGCCAAGAATTTCCGCGCCCATCCTCTTAGCAGCAGCTTCAAAGCTAAGCCTTGTCCTGGTACTAGGTTCATAGAAAAGAGTAGCTACAATTTTCCCCCTTAATGGAGTGTTAGGATGCCCTGTTTTCGCATAAGGCAAAAAGGAATTTGCCTTCTCTATCACCTGTAAAATCTCCTCCTTATTGAGGTCACTTATCGAAACAATATCTCTGTTAAGCCACATCTATTATTGAACAATGCGCGTAATAAATATTTATCCTTGATGCATTAGGGAGATATGAGAAAAATAATTTTGCACGGAGGAGTTGGTAGCAGTCCTGTTTTCAATGAAATTTTGAATAAATACGCATCCATGGCACTCAATTATTCGACACCTCTTGATGCAGTCGTGGCCGCTGTGAAATATATGGAGGACGATATTAATTTCAATGCCGGAACTGGTTCTGTAATGAGGCTCGATGGGAGCATACAGATGGATGCATCTGTGATGGTGGACGGCAACTTTGGTTCCGTCATAAATATTGAAAGAGTCAGGAACCCTGTCCAGGTGGCAAGGGAAGTAATGGAAAAAAGCCCCCATGTTATTCTTTCCGGAGACGGAGCTACAAAATTTGCAAGGGCAATGGGGCATCCTGATTACGACCCCACAACTGAAAGATCATTAATGCGTCTTAAGGAAGCAAGAAAGGAAGCATTAAAGAATCCAAAATTTTTGATACCCGGAATGGAAATAATCGATACGGTAGGTGCTGTTGCTAATTTTGATGGAACAGTAGCAGCTGCGCTTTCAACGGGGGGGTCAGTTCCCATGCTGAGAGGCAGAGTGGGGGATACCCCAATCCCAGGAGCAGGTATCATTGTGGTAAAGGATTTTGGACTCGCGGCGACTGGCACTGGGGAAGAGATAATAAGAAAAATGCTTGCCCATACTCTATACTGCAACAGGGATGATTTGGACAGAACTTGGAAAGAAATAGCAGCTGATTCCACCTATCCCTTGGGTGCAGTAGGATTTAATGGAGATCACAGGATTGTGCTCGCAAACAGGGACATGGCAACAGGTTTCGCAGAAAGATAAAGGAATTAGAAATGAATCTTCAACGGATGGAACTTTCTGACATACTCTCCTCGCTAAAGCTTCGGATGTTCTAAGGTCTCCGTCGTTCCCAGAGTGGCCTCTTTAGGGGTATCAGTGCTCCCTTTGCATACATCCCTGTCTGTATGCAATTGACCTATGCTTTCCATTAAAGGAGGACGCAACGCTGTATTGAACGAAACGTTGACGTCAGCATGGTCAACGTGTCCGCAAACGGGGCACTTGAATGATTTACCTTCCCTAATACCTATGCTTCCACACCTGGAACACTCTTTCGATGTGTTTTTAGGCTCAACATAGGTTACGGCTATGCCGTTCATCTTAGCTTTATATTGAACGAAATTTTCAAATTGATAGAAT
>CAZIOW010000030.1:359-12700 GCA_964541025.1 uncultured Thermoplasmatales archaeon | reverse complement strand
TTCTCACCACTTGTTGCAATGGCTCCTGCAATGTTTCCAATATTCCAGATAATATTCCTTGTAACCTACATAAAGTTAAGACCAAGGATAGCCCGTTACTTTGGAATAAAGGGGAAAGACGTAAAATTTATGAATGAGGCGGAAGTAAGTATTAGTGGAGGCGAATAACTATGGAAAATAATTCTATGAAAAATATATTGATACCTATAGACTTCTCGAAATATTCAGAAAGGGCTGCTAAAGAAGCTGTCAGGATTTTCACAGATTCTGAACATTTCCATTTCCTGTATGTTCTACCTTTGTATTACGCTGATATCTGGGATTTTGCCGATGTTGATAGGATGGATCAAATCAAAGGGGATTCTGAGAAGAAGATGGTTGATTTCATAAAGTCTTTGAATATATCCAATAAAATAAGGGTTGATCATGCAATAGTAGATGGAGATCCAGCAAGAAATATTATTGATCTTGCCAACAGCGGTAAATTTGACATTGTAGTAATGGGGCATAGAGGACACTCAGTGGCTGAAGACTTCATAATAGGTAGCGTGGCAATGAAGGTGATTTCCAAATCAAAGATACCGGTGATGGTTATAAAATAAATTTTTAAATACCTTTTTTTAAAGAATTTATAAATTTTCTCTCTTTCCTCATACTTTGAAGTGCTATAATTATTCCTGCAATTCCTCCCATTATTGATACCAGGAGTATCAGATGACCAACATAACCTGTTGTTGATATGAATACAAGGATTGACATGATTATTCCTGCAACATTTCCAAGAATCGTGTATATAAAATATATTAGAGTGGACACCCCTGATTCAAGCCTTCTTTCCAGAATTAATTGCTCGAGCATAGTGGTGTACAAGGAAAAGTCCACAGCCACCTTATCCACTTCTCCATTTCCCCTGTTCTCAGAAAAAAATCTGTGTATTTCATTCCTTTTTTCAGAGACTGCTCTTTCTATGTCTGAAATATCCACATCCTGAATATTATTTGATTTCTTTATTCTGTTGAGAAGGAACCTTTCTAGAAAATTCACCCATAAATATGATAAATCCGTATTAATTCTTTGCTTTTTCCCATTGAAACCTTAAATATGCGTTCATATTATATCCGTCAAATATGAAGCAGTTCAAGCTTGACAAGCTGGATTTTCAAATACTTGAGGTCCTTGAGGAAGACTGTTCTCTTACATACTCAGAAGTTGCTGAAAAAGTTAACGGCAATATGTGGACAATCAGGGACAGGATAAATCTCCTTAAAAGCAGGGGGGTGCTTGAGAAATGCAAGGGCATTCTTGACTATACAAAGATGGGATTTTCCTGCAAGGCTCTGCTCTTTATTAATGTAAATCCTCTAAAACTCAATGAATTAATTTCATTTCTAAGAGGAGAGGATAACGTGAAAGGGATGTTGGTGATAAGTGGTTCTGAAAGGATAATAGTCACTATGGTCGGAGAAAGCTGCATAGACATAAGGAACTACATACAGAAGGAGCTTGCCAAATTTGATGTTGAAATAAAACAGTTCAATATAGTTCTTGAAGAACCAATCAAGTGATTATATTTATGTCCATTTAATTTTTCGCAAATTATTGACTGTTTTTTCATATTTACCTAAATATTTGTCTGTAATTCTTAACTACTTTACGTGATTTTTAGCATTATGATAGCAGATTCATCTGTTGATAAGTCCATAGATTCCATTGAAGATTACCCAGGAAGGGAATTCAAAAAAATACTCATTCCTACGGCATGCCACGAATCGACCATATCTGAAATGTATCCCGTTCTTGAAATGCTAAAGAACCAGACTCAGATAACATTCTTTCACGTAGTCCCGTTATCCACAGATTCTCTATATGATTGCGTCGACCTAAGGGATATCAATTATGCAATGTCTGTGGCTGAGAAGAAGCTTTATTCTTATATTAAAAGGATGCCAGAGAAGAAAAATATAGTTTACAGTTACAAGGTCTCAAACGGGAAGTCAAAGGATCAGATAGTGAGAGAGATGACGGAAAATAAATACGATCTCATTGCTTTGCAGATAGGCGAAATAGGTCATTTTTCCCATTCCATCTTTGATGTTCTTGAGCTTGTGAATTTATCAAGAATACCGGTACTAATCTTTGGCAACAGAGATATGGAAAATACCTTAGGAGATGAAGAGAAAGTAGTGGAGGTGAGATGAGATGTGTTATAAAAGTAGTAAAATTTTTAATACTAAAATAGAATTTAATACATTCATAGAGGTGATGCATAATGAACAATGAACCATTATCCAGCAATAATTTTGGTGTAAATTTTTATGGTTCGGAAAAGCTTCCTGATTCTACTCAGCTAGTTGCACAGTTCCAAAGAATTGTTGATAACAAATTCGCAAGGTGGATAATGATTAAGATGACTGACCAGAAGAAGTTTGAGCATGTGCTTGGTGTATTTGCTGGCGTGGAAGAACCTGAAAGTATCAGGGAATCAACGGAGGCAAAGATAATTGAAAAGGCACTTATGCGAGGAATGAAAACATTTGGAGTTCAAAATGTTGATGCTATCAAGGCGGCGCTTAAAGAAAAATATGTCAGAAAAGGTGTGGCACTTACACTGAGGAGTGTTGCCAAATATGGAATAACCAAACCACAGATTTTCGATGCCCCTCTGATGATTGTCTGGAATCTGACAAAACAATGCAACCTCAATTGCCTCCATTGCTATGCAAATGCCGGCAGTAAGAATCCAGATGAACTCACACTTGAAGAGAAGCTTAAGGTTATAGATATGTTTGACGAAGCTGGTGTTACAATGATAGCATTCTCTGGAGGAGAACCACTTATGAGCAGGGATTTCTGGAAAGTAGCAGAGTACGCTGGAAAGAAGGGTATGTATACCACAATAGCTACCAATGGGACCCTACTGACAAAGAGTGTTGTTGACAGGCTTGCGGAAATAGGTATACGCTATATAGAGATAAGCCTAGATTCAGCAGACCCTGAAATTCATAACAAATTCCGGGGGCAACCACTGGCCTGGGAGAGAACCGTCGAAGGCATAAAGAATGTAGTAGCCAAGGGAGTGTTCGATAATGCAATAGCTACTACTGCGACAAAATACAATTACGATAAGATGGGAGAAATGCTTGATCTAGCTATAAGCCTAAAAGTAAAGAGATTTATAGTATTCAATTTCGTACCTACGGGCCGTGGAAAGGGGATAATAAACGAGGATCTAAGTCCTCAGGAGAGGGAAGACCTGCTCAACTTCCTTTACACAAAGTGGCAGGCAAAAGTAGGACCTGATATATTTTCAACTTCTCCCGAATATTCAAGAATAGGTATTAACAAAGTGCTTGAAGGAACCGGCAAAACTTATGCTCCTACTCATTTTGCTTCACTGGAGACAGGATATGAAGGAATTGCCATGGCAGAATTTATTGGTGGATGTGGGGCAGGAAGAATATACGCAGCACTCGAGGATAACGGTGATCTGGAGCCGTGCGTGTTCCTTCCAATAAGAGTTGGTAATGTTATCAAGGATGATTTCAAGGAGATCTGGAAAAACTCAAAGGTACTCAATGATCTCAGGAACAGGGATGAACTTAAGGGAGTCTGTGGAACCTGCCCATTCAAGTATTCCTGCGGAGGATGCAGGGCAAGGGCGTACGGTTATTACGGCGATTATATGCAATCTGATCCTGGCTGCCTGTTGAACAATAATGCATATGAAGAAATTGTAATGAAATTGGAACAAAATGAAACAGAGATGACAAACGATGAGAATATTGCTACTATCCCCCCCAACTAATTCAGCCATTAAGTCTGTGATTGGCGTTACCGGACCTCCCCTTGGTCTGGCATACCTCGCCTCCATGGCAAGATTACAGGGGGACGATGTGAAGATAATTGACTCGCTTGCTATGAATTACTCCTTTGACAATGTTGCATCAGAGATAAAGAATTATGATCCTGATCTTGTGGGCATTACGTCAACTACCTCCATGATGCCTGATGCCTACAAGGTAGCTTCATTGTCAAAGGAGTACAATAATAATATTAAGGTTGTAATGGGAGGCCCTCACGTAACTTTCACTCCTGAGTTAACACTTACGGAATCTGAGAACGTAGATTATGTTATTTCGGGGGAAGGTGAAATCATTTTTTCCAATCTGCTTCAGTATCTGAAGGGCAAAAAGGATATCAGGGATATCAATGGCCTGGCATACAGAAATAATGGAATTAAAGTAAACAGACCTGAGGTTCTGATAAAAAATGTTGATGAAATACCAATGCCATCGATAGACCTTCTCCCTATGGATAAATACACCGCTGATGGGAAGAAATTTGGAACTATAATGACTTCAAGGGGTTGCCCATATAACTGTATATTCTGTTCTTCATCGCTCCAGTTCGGCAAAATATGGAGAGGACATAGCACTGAGAGAGTTATGAAGGAACTTGAAAGACTTGTTTATGAATATAATATACATGAAATAGAATTCCTGGACGATACTTTCACGCTGAATATGAAGAGAGCAGTTGAAATATCAAAAATGATAAAGGAGGAAAAGCTGGATATCAGGTGGTCAGCATCCGCTAGAGTAAATCTCTTCAATGATGAAATAGCACATGCAATGAAAGAAGGCGGTGCACACACCATATATTTTGGAATAGAATCCGGAAATCAGAGTACCCTGGATTTCATCGGGAAGGGGATTAAGCTGGAGCAGGCGATATCATCGGTCCAGAAGGGGAATGATGCAGGCCTCAATACCCTGGGATCTTTCATAATCGGTTTTCCAAATGATACTGTTGATGATGTGAAAAACACAATAAAATTCTCAAAAAAAGTGAAGGTGAAACTAGCGCAGTTCACGATTGCAACCCCGTATCCAGGCACAAGATTGTGGGACCTCGCAAAATTAAATAATCTTATAAAAACGATGGACTGGAGAAAATACACCACACTAAGCCCTGTAATGAAATTGCAGAATTTTACAGATGAAACCATATTGAAATGGCTCGGAAAGGCTTACATGAATTTCTACCTAAGACCCATGTATCTTCTCCAAGACCTAATCAAGGACCACGGTTTCATATTCAAGAGGATCATCCCATATTACTCAAAAGCCATGATCGCTTTTAAACAGGGGGATATACTTTCCAAAGCTGATTCAGAGAATAGAGGCGTGGATAAGGCTGGGATAACACCGAATCCCTGAAAGAATTACTAATATTTTTATTTTTTCAAAAAATGCCTAAGATTCCTTATGAGGAAAAAAAGTATTTTTCCATGGCTTTTACCTACAATAGTTTCATCCGTAGGAGTCTTGGTTCGCATAATTCCTAATTTATTTTACTACACTTGGGGTAATGATTTTGGAATTTATTATTATCTGAGTTTGCATTACTTGAATCTCCATTCATGGATTTCTCCTCCTAATTCCCCGTGGGGCACAGATGGTTATCAGTACTTTCCCATTACATATATAATAGTTGATCTATTTTCAAAGATTTCTGGTATTTCTGTATTTTTATCCTTGAAATTTGTCATTCCGGTTCTTGGCGGTTTAACTTCTCTCTTAATATACATGATAGCTAGAGAGATGGGGATTAGCCTTAAAATTTCGTTTATTTCTTCACTGTTGCTCGCAATTGATCCAATTCAGGTATTTCAAACCTCCCAGGCAAATTATCTCACAACTGGTCATTTCTTTTTACTTTTAACATTATTGCTATTTTTGAAGAGTCATAAAAATAAGAACTATTATCCTTTTACGTTACTTTCTGCAATCCTACTGATTTTGAGCCACCAACTTTCCTCATACATTTTTTTGATTTCTGTGATAGGAATGGTGGTTTCGGTTGAATTATACAGTGGTAAGTGGAAGAAATATATTACGCAGGATCTCCTCTTTTCTGGAGTCTTTGGAATATTGTTATTTACATATCTTATTTTGAGGGTCCCTACCTCTAAACAATTCCTTGTAAGCGCTGCCGATGGTATTAAGATTCAGTGGATTATTCTCATATTCCTTTCGCTTATTGTATCTCTCTATTTTATGCTTAAATATGGTAATCTCTGCTGCTCTCTTGAAAAATCGATGGAAACCCTAAGAAAGAGAATGAAGAGAAGGGCTTATAGCATTGACTTCTTACTTCTCCTGACTTCCGTCATAATAATTGAAGGTGTTCTATTTATCACGATAAACTTAGGGGGGTTCTCATTTATAAGTTATGAATCACTTATTCTTTCTTTACCCTTTGTGACTTTCTTATCGATGTCTATCATAGAATTAAAGAATTCGATGATAAAAGGGTATCTACCTGAAACAACGGGGTGGATATTAGCAATATCTATCTCAATGCTATATTCAGCAGTCACGAGAAATAAGACACTCGAAATCGCCAGACAGGTTGAATATATTGTTGAACCATTTTCTATACTTTCTGGATTGTACATTATAAATGCATATTACAGGACAAAGAGATCTTTCTTCAGATCTCTTCCTAAACATTGTGTAAGAAAAAAGAAATTTCATACTATTTTGACTGAAAAATATTCAAAATCATATCATATTAAATCATCAATGTTTGTAATTTCAAAAATATCAATGACAAAATTATCAAATATTAAAATTGCAACCATTATTTGTATTCTCTTTGTGTCTTTGATCCTTACTTCCTACTCAATGCCATCTCAATTCGTGCCGTCCCATAATGAAGGACTTACATATCAAGATGAGGCTGCATTGAATTTCCTTGCACAACATGGTAACAGGAATTTATCAGTTGCGACAGACCATCAAATTGGCATCTTCATTTCATCGTATGGATTCAAGAGTCCATTTGATTATATATCAATTCTTTGGAATTCTTCAAATTGGAAAAATTCAGTCTGGGAGATTTTGGGAGAGAACGGAACCTTCCCAAAGATTGGGTATGTGGTTATTGATTCTCAAATGCTTTCCTACGGGGTATGGGGATACAATGGAATTAACAATCCTTCTCAGCCTCCAATAAAAATCAGTAAAACTGCATTTCAAAAATTCTTTAGTGAACCATTTAGGCTCATATTTGAGGAACGATCAGGTTATTATGGATATTGTTCATATGTATTCGCAGTAAATTTCAGTTTCATTTCCAAATATTTTCCAATTCAACACGTCTCCCACGAGCCTAAAGATAGGAATGTAGTGATTGATAATGAACCTGTGTTATTTAGAAATATGAAAGATAATACATCGAATATCCATCAGTTTTCTCCATCTTTTTATTTTAGAAAGATTCCTCCCTATTATAGTAAACCATCCACTACTCTTGTTTTCTAATACAATTTCTAAAACACTTATAAAAATGAAATTATATAAGTGCTAACCAGTCTCTAAAATTATCATCTTTTCCTTTAACTACGTCCACATACTTATTCCTAAGATTTCCTGTTATTGGTCCTTCCTCTCCCTCGCCTATCTTTATTCCATCAATATTGACGACAGGTGTTACCTCGGCTGCAGTTCCACAGAGGAATACTTCATCGGCAGTCATCAGTTCTTCACGGTGAATCTTCCTTTCTTCAACTTCGATTCCAATGCTTTTAGCGATTTTAACGATTGAATCCCTCGTTATTCCTTCCAAAATATTTGAATCTAGCGAAGGTGTTAAAAGCCTGCCGTCTTTTACAAGAAAGATATTTTCAGCAGAACCTTCTGTTACGTATCCTTCTCTATCCATCATAATGGCTTCATCAAATCCACTTGCCTTGGCTTCCTGCACTGCCAGCAGAGAATTGATGTAATTTCCACTTGCCTTTGCCTGAACAGGAAGTATGTGTGAATCTATCCTTACCCATGATGAAATTTTGCATTTTATTCCATTGCTATTCTCAATATATTTATTCAAAGGCAATGGAACTATGTAGAGACTTGTCATCTTCCCTTCTACAGGTAATTGTATATTATCATCGTAATAGAAAACGAATGGCCTTATATAGCAACTCCTGAAATTATTTTCTTTCACAATCACTCTAATTGCTTCTTCAACTTCATTTTCTGAGTATCTTATTTTGATATTGTAAATATTCATACTGTTGAAAAATCTTTTAACATGATCTCTTAACCTGAAAATCGAGGTGCCCCGGGGAGTGTCATAAGCTCTTATACCTTCAAAAATACCTGATCCATACTGCATTGAATGATTTAATATAGGAACCTTTGCCTCGTTAAAATTTAAAATGTTTCCGTCCCACCATACTTTGATTTTATCTTTGGAATCTGTCATACCTTATAATAAAAATAAATAATAAAATATTGCTATTCAAATCTCAAATCTGACTCCCTGGGATAGAGGTATGTCTTTACCCCAGTTAATGGTTACAGTCTGCCTTCTGCAATAGAGTTTCCAGACATCACTGCCACTTTCCCTGCCTCCACCAGTGTCCTTCTCTCCTCCAAACGCACCGCCAATCTCAGCACCAGCAGTAGCTGTATTGACATTTGCCAGACCGCAATCGGACCCCTTTGCAGATAGAAAAGTCTCTTCTTCTCTCAAATCCGTGGTAAATATGCTGGATGAGAGGCCCTGCGGAACCGCATTGTGTATCTTTATTGCCTCTTCCAACGTTTTATACCTAAAGACATAGAGAATTGGTGCAAAAGTTTCTTCGCATGTAATCGGCGTGACAGATGGCATTTCTACTATTGCAGGTTTTACGTAGAACCCTTTTTCAAGGCCTTTTATTTTTATCCTTTCTCCACCAAATGTTACTTTTCCACCCTGTTTCTTTGCCTGTTCGATTGCATTTTCAAAATCCTTCACTGCATCTTCATCGATTAGCGGTCCAACTAGAACCCCGTCCTCCAGCGGATTCCCTACCTTGACCTTCTCATAGACTTCCTTCAGTTTCTTTAGGAATGTTTCGTATATTTCATCCTGAAGAATCAATCTTCTTGTTGTTGTGCATCTCTGACCTGCAGTTGCAAGCGCCCCAAATGCTATACCCTTTAAAGCTATGTTAATATCTGCCTTTGCAGTAACAATAGACCCATTATTACCACCTAGTTCAAGTATAACACGACCGAATCTTTTCCCTACAGCCTCAGACACGCGCCTCCCGGCCGCGACAGAGCCCGTGAAAGATATTAACTTTATCCTGGGATCTTCTGTGAGGGCATTTCCTATTTCATTTCCACTACCGGTTAATAGGAAGAATATCTGAGGATAATTGTTTCTCCTAATAACCTCGGTAATTACCTTCATAACTGCAACTGCTGTCAGCGGAGCCTTTGATGAAGGCTTCCAAATCACAACATCTCCTGTAACTGCTGCTATGAATGAATTCCACGAAAATACAGATGATGGGAAATTGAATGATGTAACAACTCCTATGACACCAAGGGGAAGATACTGCTCATACATCCTGTGTTCAAATCTTTCACTTGCCATCTCAAATCCATAAAGCTGCCTGGATAATCCGACTGCAAAATCAGCTATATCGATCATTTCCTGTATTTCTCCCTCTCCTTCTATCACCGTTTTTCCAGTCTCAAGGGACACAATTCTCCCTAGCCTCTCTTTGTTCTTTCTTAATTCTTCACCTATTAGCCTTATCAGCTCTCCCCTTTTAGGTGGTGTAAATGAAATCCACTTCTCGTAGGCAATTTCGGCTTTTTTTACTACATTTTCATAATCATCTTTGGAAGCAGTGAGAACACTTCCGATAAACTCCCCATCTATCGGGCTGTATAGATCATACTTTTTACCCTTTGGATTTGCAATCCAATCGCCATCGAAAACACCAGAATTTAAATCCTTCAGGCCTAACTCGTCCTTGATTCTCCTTCTCATTTCTTTTAAATCCATAAGTATCAATAGGTAATATACTCAATGATAAAATTCTTTATGGAAATGAGCTTATGATTGTAGGGCCTGTAGTGTAATCTGGATATCACAGAGGCCTCCGGAGCCTCTAATCCGGGTTCAAATCCCGGCAGGCCCGTTTTAATTTTGCAAGTTTTTCTCCTATTTTCCAATTTTATTATTTGAAAGATGTTTCTAATATTACAATATGTGTTGTTACAAAAAAATTTCTTGCCTTCAGATAGGGACACAAATCCTGTATAATCTTAAAAAATTTGTAATTTCCTTAATATTGCTGATACAGATATCCCATGCACAGCATCTAATTAAAATTTAGTTGATAATCCATATCCCTCACTTATTGTTAGTTTAATGACGTATAGAGTCTACATAAAATATAATTCCTAAATCTACGATTAGTCTCGTGCATTACAGTTCGTTTTAAGACTCAATAAGCATCTTAATTATTACAATTTGTGTGCTTCATTTTCTAGATCTTGACCATATTGACTAAATAGTTTTCAAAATTACATATATTTTCTGAATCCGTATCTTTCAACAATGTCACCTATATTCTCTACTCTCATAATCATATTTCTGTGTTTAGCTCTTGAAGGTTCACTCCAGTGATTATTAATCCCCTTGAGGAATTCATTCTGATCCCTTGAAGGAATTTCTAATGTACCTTTACCATTTGAATATCCCCAGTAGAAGAATGGCCCATTCATTGGATTTATGATATTGTTATAGAAATCTGTGAAATATTTCGATTTAACCTTAAATTCAACCAATCTGTCTTTTTTATCTTCTAGTATTTTGAAGTCTGCATTGCTCCTTATATCTTTTTCATTAATATTAGAATTAAATTCTCCTACAATATTGGAAGATTCGGGATCGAAATACTTGTATTGGAATGCCATTTGGTTCTGGAATATTCCAAGATTTTCATTTTTCATTTCTTCCTCACTCATTATCCACCTTGTCTGTACAAGAACTAGGTTTGAATAATTGAATTTTATAAGATTGTGAAATTTGAAGAATGACGGAATGCTATTATTTTCCTCCCTGGTAAGTGATAATATTTCAACACTGAATTTTGCTGAATCAGTGTAATTCAACAATAATTCACTTACCTGGGTTGCAACCGATTCTGGATATTTTATGGTTATGAGAGTATCTTCAAGCCCAAATAAAACTACACTATATATTACAACACCGTCAGTCTCGGCCAAAGAATTCAGAAATTCAGCTGATTCACAAGCCACCATTCTCCTTATTGCCTTTCCATCAATCTCTATGGATGCGTCTATACCCTCATTGATATATTCTGAATTCATATGGTTAACTAACTGCTTGACCTCAAAAAGAGGAAGGAACTTAAATTTGCCACTGTAAACGAACCACTTGCCATCTTTCCTTAGCAAGGAAGCCCCAAAATGATCGGAAAAACCGTTGTCAAATATCAAGTCATTGTACTTTGAAGGAACTGGATTACCTACTCCAATCTTCAATACCAGTACATCACCATTTTTCTGTTCAAAAATTGAAGTTTCTGACAAGATTAAACCCAAATAAAATAATTAATGTACTATTATACTTTTCCCCAATCAGATATATGCTTGAACTTGATTTAGCAAAATATGAGATGTAAAATTTTAGAATGGAAATGATTTCTAAAATAGAGATCAAGAAGATTTAGTTGATTTTGTTTACTGTATCTTAAAGAATATCTTTTAGCGGGCACTCTTTTAACATTTGCTACTTTTGATAATCTCATTGTGAAAATTTTTCTTATTTATTCTTCACTTTCATTAATAAACGTTTATATTGTTTTTAAATTGGAGAAGTTTATTTTTTGTTAAAAAGAATTGCAAACTGTTCTGCATTTATCTTGCAATAGGACTTTACAGGTCTAATCGCTCTTTTAAGAGAACACGAATGATGATTACCTCGATTATTTATTTTATAACAAAATAAAATCTATTCTCTAGTAACGCTTACTAAATTAATTATACTAACATTTAGATGAAAATATGAGATAATCCTTTATTCATAGTTATCATTCGATTAAATTGAAATTCATCATGAAAGTAGCGTATTGATACTTTCAAAATGGTTACATAGAGGATTATTCAATTGTTTTTAATATACAAATACTGCTCTTACTTTTAATCTTATAAAAGAACCCTCGAGTTTCCTCATATTGACTGCACCCCTTGGCTTTGGGAGTCAATAGAGATGGGGCAATTCAAAGATGTTCTGACATTATTTGACAATCACGGTTCCAGGGTAATTAATCAGATCATATATTGAAAATGGCCTTTGTATATGTTTCTTCAAATACTTTTCTGTTTTCTTCTAGCTCCGATTTTGTCATTTTGCGTATACAAAGCGATTTATATTTTTTCGAAGAAATCTTTTTCAAGCCCCACCTCACTCCTTCTAGTAATGTATACGAGGCGCTGAGTGCAGCTGGAATATCATTACAG
>CAZIOW010000030.1:0-349 GCA_964541025.1 uncultured Thermoplasmatales archaeon | reverse complement strand
TCTAAACTTGTTTCGGCTATAATCGTGTAAAAAATTATCTCGCCTTGTTCGGCGCAGTCATACATAGGAGTATCACCATAATTCATATCGCATGAATGAAAAGGTGATTTATTAGAGTCGTTTGAATTATTACAGCACTTAGGCGTGGGGTCGGGTCCATCGATCCAGAGTTGACGGCTGCAGCCATCAACCTCTTCCCTATATGTTTGAAGGATCACATACTTCAGAGACGGGTTTGGATGTTTTGGTATATTTGATTCAAGTTTGGATGGATAATCGCTGGTGTGGGATCTCGGAGGGATGCAGTTAAGTAAATCCATATAATATTTGAAATTAAAATTTACATTGT